>NZ_JBEXWT010000166.1:0-8128 GCF_040629945.1 Kitasatospora sp. NPDC005856
CCGCCCTCCAGTCCGCCGCCACCGAGGTGGAAGCTGACCTTCTGGACGCCGTGGCCCGCGATCAGCAGGCCGACGACCAGGCGCAGCAGGAGTAGACCGGTGTTCACGGTGGGAGGCTCCGTCAGCCGGCGGCGTGGGGGTTGATCATGGACTGGGCGTAGACGAGGCCCAGGCCGTAGGCGCCGCCGTGCTCCTTGACCAGCTCGGTGACCGGGACGTAGGTCTCGCCGCGGGCCCAGTCGCGCTGGAGCTCCAGCAGGACCTGGATCCAGGTGACGGGCACGGCGCCGGCGGCGGTCATCCGCTGCAGGGCGTGCTCGTGGGCGAGGGGGGTGACGCCGCCGGAGGCGTCGGCGACGACGTAGACCTCGTAGCCCTGGTCCAGCGCGGACAGGGCGGGCAGGACGAGGCAGACCTCGGTCCACAGGCCGGAGAGGATGATCTTCTTGCGGCCGGTGGCCTTGACGGCCTCGACCAGCGCCTCGTCCTCCCAGGCGTTCATCGTGGTGCGGTCGATGATCTCCTGGTCGGGGAAGACGGCCTTCAGCTGGGGCAGGATCGGGCCGGAGAAGGACTCGGCGGCGACGGTGGAGAGCACCACCGGGACGTCGAAGACCTTGGCGGCCTTGGCCAGGCCGACGGTGGCGTTGATGATGGCGCCGCGGTCGCCGCTGCCGGTGCCGAAGAACATCTGCGGCTGGTGGTCCACGAACAGCATCATCGAGTTGTCCGGGGTCAGCAGGTCCGGGCTCGGAGCGGCGTGGACGTTCGCGAAGTCAACCATGATGGTTCTTTTTCCTTTGGAATACAGGTAGTTGACATGACATCAGACGCTTTCCCGATCGGTCCGGCGTCACATCAGCGACATTAGTCCGCGATGGTCCGGTGGATCTGCTCGCTGCGCGCCCGGGATTGTCCCGGCAGCGCACCCTTCCTCTGGCGAACAGCCAGGTCCGGCCCGTGGGTGCGACCTGAACGCGGCGGCGCACCTCGCCCGCATCCCGCCCCGCGCGCGAGGAGCCGCCGTGACCTCGCCCGCTGAGGGCTACCGCCTTGTCGGTGGCGCCGCCCCCCGCCGGTGTGGGAAGGCCCCTCTCCGCTGCCACCAGCTCGCCGACGCCACCCGGGCGCGCTCCTGGTCCTGTGCGGACGGATCGTCCGGATCCCGGCCCCACCAGTGCCGTCTTGGCATGGTCCCGAGGTGAGAACGCCGAACGCCGTCCGGCCGACCCCTCGGGGCCGGCCGGACGGCGTTCGAGCGGCAGGCCGGCCGGCCCGGGTGGACCGGCTGGCCTGCCGCTCGGGTTCTGTTCCCTGACTGTCAGCGCGGGTCGCGCAGCAGGCGGGCGGTGAGGAGGTTCGGGTCCTGCTGGGTCAGGTACGCGGCGTCGGCGACCCAGACGCGGTCGCCCCGGACGGCGACGGAGGTGGGGTTCTGGAGCCCGTCCGTGTGGTCGAGCACGATGGTGTGGGTGCCGTTGTCGGCGACCAGGGCGATCCGGTTGCTGGCGTTGAGGGCGGCCAGGACCTGGTTGCCCCGGCCGGTGAAGGCGAAGTCGTCGATGCCGGGCAGGTCGGTGGCGGCGACCGTGGTCGGGCCGGCGGTGCCGTCGGGCCGGATCGGGACGCGCAGCAGGGTGCCGTTGTCGAGGTTGCTGACCCAGACCGCCCTGTCACGGATCTTGATGCCGTTGGCGCCGAGGAAGCCGTTCGGCTTGAGGGCGGTTCCGGTCGTCCACGGGACGGCGGCGCCGCCGCGGGCGGGGACGCGCCAGACGGTGCCGAGGACGGAGTCGGCGGCGTACAGGTCGCCGGTGCGCTCGTCCCGGGCGAGGCCGTTGGGCAGGGCGTCGGCGGGCAGGGTGGCGATGCGCCGGGGGGTGCCGCCGGGGGCCAGTCGCCAGATGCCGGTGAGGTCGGCCGTCCCGGTCGCGTAGGCGAAGTACAGGGCGCCGCTGTCGTCGCGTACGACGCCGCCGAGGAACGGGGACTTCAGCACGGGAGTGGTCGCGTCCGCAGCCGGGGCGGGCAGGGTGGCGAGGATCCGGACGGCGCCGTGGCAGTCGATCTCGGCGACCTGGCGGGAGAAGGCGAAGGTCACGACGGTGTTGCCGTTCGGCAGCAGGGTGAGGTTCTCCGGCTGCCGGCCCTGGGCGAGGTCGAGGTGCGCGACCACCTGCGGCGCGGTCAGCGGGAGGGTCGAAGCGTCCGCGGGGACGGTGTTGACGGTCAGGGCCGATGCCACCGCCGTCAGGGTTACCGCGGAAGCCTGGAAGAGTGAGGTGAGGCGCATGGTGTCGTTTCTTCGGGAGCGAGAGGAGTGGGGATCGGGATCGGGTGCGGCGCCGAGAGAGGGATCCCGCCCCCGCGCGGCGGACCTCTCGGACGAGGCCCGCGACCCCGCGGCAGGGTGGAGATCGGCAGGAGGCCACGATCCGCGACACCCTCACCCTAGGGAGGCTCCAGTGCTCGTACTTGTACCTCAGCGCACGGACCCTGTTCCCGTAGGGAAACGGAGAGCGGGAGCCTGCGCGGCGAACGCACGCAGCGGCGGTGTTCCCCGACGATAGTGGCGGGTGCGTTCCCGCTGGTCAGGCATAGGGCTGGTGCTTCGGCGGCAGAGACGAGGTGTCGTGTTGTCTCTGCGGTGGAGGTGCCGGGATGCCGTCCGTGATGGGGCTGTTGGAGGAGCGTGAGCGTGCTGCTCGGCAGCGGGTGGAAGCTCTTCAGGTCGAGCTGCGCGAGGCGGAAGCCGCGTGGGAACGGTTCGTGATCGCCCGTGAGACGGTCGGACTGGTCCTGACTGAGGCTCGCGGAGGCGATGAGGTTCCGCCCGTCGTAGTGGCAGGTGAGCGGCCGGTGCGGGCCGCTGCGGCTGTGTCTGGTTCGGTCGTGCCGGCGTGGAGGGAGGGCCTCGATGTCGGTGTGCTGGCGCCGGACCACCGCCGACTCGTGGATGCCCTGGCCGGTGGGAGCGGGTCGGGCGGTGAGGCGATGGACTGTCGGCAACTCGCAGTGGCGCTCGGTCTGGAGGCGGTACCCGCGAAGGTCGAGGGGGTGCGGTCGAAGGCGAAGCGCCTGGTCGCGCGGGGCTGGCCGGCCGAGGAGCGCCCGGGGACGTTCAGCATGGTCGTCGGGCCGGGTCGGCGGCCCGTAGGCTACCGGGGCGGGGATGCCGGGGCGGGGATGCCGGCCGGGCCCCCGGTACCCGGTGGAAGGGACTTGGTGGTGGTAACGCTTTCGGAGATCCGAGCCCTGCTGGGCGAGCCCGGGTTCAACTGGTCGGATCCGGCCCCGTGGAGCGAAATGGAGCGGGAGTTCGGTATCGAGTTCCCCGCTGACTTCCGCGAGATCGCGAACGCCTACGGCTCGATCGAGATCAATAGGCAGCTGTACCTGAAGCACCCCGCCGGCCATCTTCTGCACAGCCTGGGAGAAATGATCAGGAGGGATCTCGAGCTCTGGCGGGAGGAGGACATGACGGAGTTCCTGCCCGGTCCGGCAGGAACGGGTCCCGGCGAGTTGATGCCGGTGGCGACGGCCACGACGGGCGAGGCGGTCTTCCTTCGCGTTCCGGATGATCCCTCGTCGCCCTGGCGCGTCGTGGTCCAGGAGTTCGACAGCCCGGCCTGGACTCTCCATGAGATGACGTTCGGCGAATGGCTGCTGGCGTATCTCAGGGGTGAGGACGTGACGGTTTGTTCTCGCAACTTCGCGCCTGACCGCCCGTTCTACGAACCTCTGCCGTGAGATTGAGCACGGTGGAATCAGCGTGGTCGCCGGGCGAGTCGGCGGCTCATGACCATGCTCATCGACCAGCGGATCATCGCTTCCGAGGTGTCGGTTCGGCCTTCGTGGTCACGGGCGAGGCGGCGTGAGCGCATCAGCCAGGCGACCGTCCGTTCCACCAGCCACTTCTTGGGTAGCACCACGAAGCCCGTGGTGTCGTCGGTGCGTTTGACCACCGTCAGTGCGATCCGCAGGACGTCGCGGCCGTCGTCGCCGAGCGCCTCCCGCTCGCCCGCGTCACCGGCATTGTGGCCGGACTCAATGTCCTCCTGGAACCGCCGGCAGAACACGCGGATGACCGACGGATCACCACCGACCGCGCGGATCGGCCGGAGGCTCAGGCCGTGCGCCGCCGCAGCGTGACGGCGCCGAGCGCCAGCGCCGCCAGAGCGCAGCCGAGCACGATCAGCAGGTCCGCCACCGTCCTGCCGGAGAGGCCGCTCCGTGTGGTGATCTCGTTCATCGCGTCGACCGCGTAGGAGAGCGGGAGCGCGTCCGACAGTGCGTGGAGCCAAGCGGCCATCGTCGCGCGGGGGGTGAACAGGCCGCAGAGCAGGAGCTGCGGCAGCACGAACGCGGGCAGGAACTGTACCGCCTGGAATTCGGTGGTCGCGAAGGCCGAGACGAACAGGCCCAGCGCCATGCCCAGCAGGCCGTCCGCGACCGCGACGGCGAGCAGGAGCCAACTCGGGCCGGCCACCGTCAGGCCGAGCAGGCCGACCGTCAGGCCGAAGGCCAGCAGCCCCTGGACCAGCGTCAGCAGGCCGAAGGCGAGAGCGTAGCCGAGCAGCAGATCCAACTTGCCCAGCGGCATGGTCAGGAGTCGCTCCAGGGTGCCGCTGGTGCGTTCGCGCAGTGTGGCGACGGCGGTGACCACGAACATCACCGTCAGCGGGAAGACGCCGAGCATCGGTGCGCCCATGGTGTGGAACACCTGCGGCCGGTCGTCGAAGACGTACTTCAGCAGGGTGATCAGCAGGCAGGGGGCGCCGAGCATCAGGGCCACCGTGCGGGGGTCGTGGCGCAGTTGGAGCAGGACGCGGCGGGCGGTGGCGAACGTTCGGCGCGGGTTCAACTCTGCTCCGTCCTCGGGAAGTCGGTGTCGCGATCCGTGTCCGGGCCGCCGTCGGTGCCGGCCACGAGCCGCAGGAACGCCTGCTCGACGTCCGGTGCTCCGGTGGCCGCCAGGAGCCCTGCCGGGGTGTCGTGCGTCAGCAGCCGTCCGTCGCGCATCAACAGGAGCCGGGTGCAGCGTTCGGCCTCGTCCATGACATGGCTGGAGACGAGCAGGGTCGCACCCGACGCCGCGAGACGGTGGAACAGCTGCCACAACTCCCGGCGCAGCACCGGGTCGAGGCCGACCGTCGGCTCGTCCAGCACCAACAGCTCCGGCGTTCCCAACAGGGCCGCCGCCAGAGAGACCCGGGCGCGCTGGCCGCCGGAGAGCCGGCCGACCAGATCGCGTTCCCTGCCGTGCAAGCCGACCTGCTCCAGCACCCGGGCCGGCTCGTCGCGCGGTACGCCCAGCACCGCCGCGAAGTAGCGCAGGTTCTCGGCCACGCTCAGGTCCGTGTACACGGAGGGGGCCTGGGTGACGTAGCCGACCCGTTGGCGCAGGCGCGGGTTGCCCGCGGGGGTGCCGAGGACCGTCACCCGGCCCGCCTCGATCCGCTGTACGCCCACGATGGCCCGTAGCAGTGTGGTCTTGCCGCAGCCACTCGGGCCCAGCAGGCCGGTGACCGTACCGCGGACGATCTCCAGGTCGAGATCGTGCAGGACCGGCCGTCCTCCCCGGGACACCCGCAGGCCCCGGACCTCGATCGCCGGCGTCCGCGGTGCGTCGTCCTCGACGGTCCCGACTCCTGTGGCGGGCCGCGTCACGCTTCTCATGCGTTCACTCCGGGTTCCTCCGCGCTCGCTGTCGTCGCCCTCACCGGGATCGGTGCCGGGCTCCGGCGGTGTGGTCGGCCCAGTCTCACGCCGGGGGCCGACGGGACTCCAGGGACCAATGTCCCGGCCGGGGGAGGCATCGGGCCCGCCCCCGCTTTCGGCCGAGCTCAGCCGAATGTCCCGGCGGCGCAGCCCGGTGAGACCGGCGGCGATCAGGGCGGTGAGCCACAGCCGACGCGCTGCTCGGAGGTCTCCGCCCGGGAACAGGGGCGGATGCTGGAACGGGGGGTGAATCCATTCGGGACGGGACGAGACGAGACGGGCGCGTCGAGGGCCCGGGACCTCCCGAGGGCCTTCACGAGGCCGGACACGTCGAACGTCGCTGTCAGGTGCGCGAGTGCTCGGTCCGAAGTCGTCGTCATCGCGTCGAGGAGGCGGGGGAGCTGCCCGGACGGGCCTTCGGCGGTCGCGTACGGAGACTACCGGGAGGTCGTTCCGTGGGGCGGGGGCAGGTCCGGGCCGGCTGCGCGAACTCGCAGGGCACGGACCGGTGCAGGCCGAGCAGCCGCAGCACCTTCGCGGGCTGTCGGGTGACGCCGCGCAGGAACAGCCTGGTGCCGTTGGTCAGGCGTCGGTTCACCTGCAGGAAGGCGCTCGCCCCCGTGCTGTCGCAGAAGCTGACGCCGGACAGGTCCAGCACCAGCTCCCGGTCGCCGGCACCCGCCAGTCCCAGCAGTTCCGGGACGAGCTCGGACGCGGTGAGGACGTCCAGTTCGCCGCTCAGTCGCACCACCGTGGTGCGGGCCCGCGGATCGCGGGTGACCGATCGGACCACGCTGTGCCCGACCGTTTCTGCTGCCGCGTCCACCACAACCTCCTGGAGTCTCCGTCGTCGCGTGGCCCTCACGCCCGGTCCTCCGAGCGGTGTGTGGTCCCATGCCGTACCGGAGTCAATCAACTGCCGGGTGGAGAGGGGCAGAACCGATGGGCCCCGGTCTGGGGGCCGGTGGTCCCAGGGGCGTGGTCGGTGTCGGGCAGTGCCCGTTCGCACGGCCTCGGGCGACCGGACCGGAACCAGCCCTCCAGGGCGGACGGTTGCCAGGGCATGGCGTCGGCCACGCGTACGCCCCGGAGCGTGCTTTCGAGGACCGAGCGGCGTCGTTCGGCCGCGGCGCTCGCGGCGAGGAAGAGCCCGACGGCCATGAGCCAGAGGCCATCGCCCGCTCCGTCCAGGAGCAACGCGGTGCCGATGGCGGCCAGCAACAGGCCCACGGCCTGGGCGGCCCGGTCGGCCGCCTGTTGGACCCCGGCCCGGTCGGCGCCGCGCCACCACAGCGCGGCCTGCAGGATCTGCCCGCCGTCCATGGGGGCCGCGGGCAGCAGGTTGACGACGCCGAGCACAAGATTGGCGCCCCCGAGCCAGGCGAGCAGCGCCGTGACCAGCGTCCAGTTCGCATCCGGTCGCAGGGGGGCGCCGGTGCCGAGGGCGAGGACCCCGACGGCCGGACTGGTGGCCGGACCGGCGACCGCGATGACCAGCGCCGCCTTCGGGGACGCGGGCTGGTCGCAGCGGGTCGTCCCGCCCAGGGCCCGGACGGTGATGTCCGGCACCTCCAGGTCGGCGCGCCGGGCCGCGTGCGCCGACTCGGGCTCTCGCCAGGTCGGAGGCGGTGCCTGCCCCGACCGGCGGCGGTCGGCTTCTGCGACAATCGACCGGCCGGTGGCAAGGACGAAAGGAGGCCCGCATGGGTACGGACGGGGCGCGGTCGCGGATACCGCAGCTGCGGTTGGACGAGCTGCTGGAGGAACTCCAGGCGCGGATCGACGCGGCCCGAGGCACCCGGGACCGGGTGCACAGCCTCCTGGAGGCGGTGCTGTCGGTCGGGCGCGAGCTGGACCTGACGCAGGTGCTGCGGAGGATCGTGGAAGCCGCGGCCTTGCTGGTGGACGCCCGGTACGCGGCGCTCGGCGTGATCGGGCCGGACGGCGAGACGCTCTCCGACTTCCTGACCGTGGGGCTGTCACCGGAGGAGATCGCGAAGATCGGCCTGTACCCGACGGGCCGGGGACTCCTGGGCGAGCTGATCCGCAACCCCGAGCCGCTGCGACTGGAGGAGCTGTCGCAGCACCCGGCGTCGTACGGCTGCCCGGCGCACCACCCGGTGATGCGGACCTTCCTCGGTGTTCCGGTGCGGGTGCGCGACGAGGTGTTCGGCAACCTCTACCTGACCGACAAGCGGGGCGGTGAGGAGTTCGACGCCGACGACGAGTCGGTGATCGCCACCCTGGCCGTCGCTGCCGGCGTGGCGATCGACAACGCCCGCCTGTACGAGGAGGCCCAGCGCCAGCAGCGTTGGCTGAGCGCGAGCGCGGAGATCACCCGGAGCCTGCTGTCGGGCAGTTCCCGCTCCGAGGTGATGGAACTGATCGCGCGTCGGGCGCGGGAGAT
>NZ_JBEXWT010000167.1:0-8120 GCF_040629945.1 Kitasatospora sp. NPDC005856
TGGGGGGGGCCGGAGCGGGGGTTCGGGGGGCGTCGGCGGGACGTCACCCCCGGCCCCCCGCGGACCCCGTTCACGTTCAGATCAGGCGCAGCCGGACCCGCCAGAAGCTGAGCGCGGCCAGCACGCCGGCGAGCACGAGGAAGAGGAGCGTCTCCGTCCACTGCAGCGTCCAGTAGTGGCTCGCGGGCTGGAAGGTCGCGTTGACGTGGAGGTTCTTCTTCTCCAGGCAGGCCCCGAGCGCGTGCGAGTTGGTCGCCGAGTCCAGGCAGTCCTGGAGCTGGGAGATGGGGACCGCCTGCCCGGACGAGTCCAGGAACGCGCTGGTGTCGGTGACCCAGCCGCCGGGGACCTTGTAGCCCCACAGGTGCACGTTGTCGGTGGTGTTGATGCCGTTGACGTGCGTCATCACCTGCTCGTTGATCGCCACGACGCTGTGCGAGGCCGGCACCAGGTTCTCCCGGACGACCGTCGGCATGAGGACCTGGACCCCGGCGAAGACGACCAGGGTCACGGCCATCGCGGGCACGGTGCGGCGGATGAAGATCCCGACGCACGTCCCCAGGACGAAGGCGAACGCGGCGTAGCCCAGCGGCGTGATGTTGCGAGCGACGAACAGCGTGGGCGAGAACCGGTCCGCCGAGATCCGGTCGATCGGGCTGACGCTCCAGGTCGCCAGCAGGGTGAGCAGGCCGGTCACGGCAACGCTGAGCAGCCCGATCACCAGGAGCTTGACCGCCAGCCAGCGTCCGCGGGTCACGCTCTGGTTCCACACCAGCCGGTGGGTGCCCGCCTCCAGCTCGCGGGTCACCAGCGGCGCGCCCCAGAAGATCCCGATGACGCCGGGGATGGCGATCAGCAGGCCGTTGAGCAGGGTGAGTTGGAGGTCGTAGCGACTCGTGAGGCTGGCGGTGGCGGAGCCGCAGGTGCCATGGGACTGGCACCCCGCGACGCCGGAGTCGTAGGCGCTGCGGATCTGCAGGCCGAGGACCACCAGGTAGATCGCGATCAGGCCTACGGCGATGAGCGTCGCCAGTGCCTGGGCGCGGAACTGGCGCCAAGTCAACCAGATCACAGCTGGACCCCCGTGTTCTCTGCTGCGTCGTACTGACCGGTGCCGAACTCCGCCCGGTTCATGTAGGCGAGGACCAGGTCCTCCAAGCCCAGGGTCTCCGCGGTCCAGTTGAGGCTGGCCAGCGGGCCGGTCATCCGAACGATCAGGTTGCTCTGCCGGGAGCTCTGCTCGGCCTGAACGACCTCCACCCCCGGGGGCAGCTCGGCGCCCCGGGCGCCGGTCAGCCGGCAGTGGCCGGCCAGCAGGTCGTCGACGTCCCCGGCCAGCTGGACCCGGGAGGCGACCACCAGGACCAGGTAGTCGCAGACCCGCTCCAGGTCGCCGAGAAGGTGGGAGGAGAGCATGACGCTCGAACCGAGTTCGGCGACCAGCTCCATCAGGTTCTGCATGAACCCGCGTCGGGCCAGGGGGTCCAGGGCGGCGACCGGCTCGTCGAAGATCACCAGCTCGGGGCGTTTGGCGGCCGCGATGGTCAGGGCGAGCTGGGCGCGCTGGCCGCCGGACAGCCGACCGGCCTTGTGGGTGAGGTCCAGGCCGATCTGCTTGATCCGCCGCTCTGCCATCGCGGCGTCCCACCTCGGGTTGAGGCGCGCGCCCAGGCGCAGGTGGTCGGCGACGGTCAACCCCGCGTACACGGGCGTGTCCTGGGCGACGAATCCGACCTTGGCCAGCTGCGACGCACTCGTGCCGGGACGCGTCCCGAGCACCCGGATCGTGCCCGAGGTTGGCTGCAGCAGCCCGCTGGTCAGCCCCATCAAGGTCGACTTGCCCGCTCCGTTGGGGCCGACCAGGCCGATGACCCGTCCCTCCGGGATGCTCAGATTGACGTCGGTCAGGGCGTGGTGGCGGCCGTACCGCATCCCCAGGCCCTCGGCTTCCAATACGGGGCTCATCTCTTCCCCTCTGTTGCTCTTGGTGTGACGCGTGGTCATGGACGGAATCCGGCGTTGTCGCCTTGTCCCGGCGGGTCCAGGCGAGCCGGTGCCATCCATCGCCGTCCGACTGATTCATCTAGGACCCTAGTACAATAGAAGCCTAGGCGTGATGGGCCGTCAAGCGCCCCACGTCAAGCGGGTGGGTGCGGCCGAGTGCGGCCGAGTGCACAGGCCGAAACGCGCCAGGGGCGGTGCGCTGGATCGCGCACCGCCCCTGGTCGGCGGATGTCCCGGCTGTCGACAGGGCCGACCTGTCGTGCCGAGCGGATTCTGAGATGGGCGGTGCGCCCCGGAGCGAGTTTCCGTCAGTACTTGTCGAGGAACTCGGTGATCGCCGCGTTGACCTCGCCGGGACGTTCCAGGTTTCCGAGGTGTCCGCAGTCCTGGATCTCCACGTAATCGCAGTCCGGGATGGAGTCGGCCACCTCAAGGGCCAGATGCGGCGGGGCGACCAGGTCATCGGCGAAGGCGATCACCCGGCATGGCGCGGTGATCCTCCGCAGCGCCTCGCGGCGATCGGTACCGGTGTCGATCCAGGCCTGTCCGCCACTGCCACCGCCGGACAGTTCGAACAGCTCCAGCCAGCTGGACATGGCGGTGTCATCGCTCAACGTTGCCGGCGAGAGCATCTCGAGCACCTGTTTGGCGGCGTTGTAGGCGGGAGGCAGCCGGATGCCGGCCTCCAGCAACGCGAGGTCCGCCCGCGCCTGGGCACGCCGGGTGGCGTCCGACCGCGAGCGGGTGGCCAGCAGGACCGCGCACCGGACCAGGTGAGGGTGGTGGACGGCCAGCTCCTGGGCGATCAACGACCCCAGGGACGTTCCGACGATGCGGACCGGACCGAGGTCCAGCGCCTCGATCAGGCCCTTGGTGTCGGCGACCAGATCGGCGAGCGCGTACTTGCCGGGGGGTGCGTCGGAGGGACTGATGCCCCGGTTGTCGAACGTGATCGTCTGGTAGCCCGCCTTGTGCAGCGCGGGTGTCTGATGCATGGTCCAGACCCGGCCGGACGCGCCTGAACCCATGATGAGGAGGACGCTCTCCCCGTGGCCGGTGCGCTGGTAGGCGAGCCGGATGCCGTTGCTGTCCACAAAGGGCATGCTGCGGGTGTCTCCTCGGTCATCGTGCGATCCGGTGCCCGGTGCCGCCACCCCGGTTCGGGCCGCGGCGAGGGCGACGTGGCGTTCACCGGGTCATGGCCGCACGGCACCGGATCCGACGGGGCCTGCGAGCCGGGTGATGTGTTCAACGAACTGTGTTGACGCGGCGGTCCATGACCGGCTACGCGGTTGGATCGGACACCGCTCCGGTGGTCGTCAGGGCGAGAATAGTCACCCGCAGCTGCTCCTGGCAGCCTTTTCAGGACGCGATCGGACCAGCCCGACAGCGGGCCGCGCCGGTTGAACGGTGTTGACAGGCAGCCGCCGTGCCGGAGGCCGCGGACCGCGGATCGACCGGCGGTCCCGAGCGCCCCCCACCGCGTTCAAGTGCGGCGGAGGCACGGTTGAACAAGCTCGTGACCAGCGCGGGACCGCGGTTGTTCGGCACGTCCCGAGCGGCGGCGGAGCACGGCCGAACGCTCTTGATCAGCTCTGCGGGGCTGCCCCATAGTGGTCGGCGACGGAGCGAGGCGCCTCCAGGAAAGGGGAGCGCCGGAGTGCGGACGAAGGGCCTCGGGCCCGATTCGGCGCACCGGTTCAACCGGATCGGCGATTTCGACGCGCCACGCGCGGAAATGCCGCCGGCCGAAGTCGGGCCAGCCGGAGGAATCGCCGGTCGGCGCCCCGCAATCGACGTTTTCGGAAAGCTACTCGAGAGGGACGGCAAGGTGACCAATCCGTTCGACGACCCCGACGCCAACTACCTGGTGCTGGTCAACGACGAGGGGCAGTACTCGCTCTGGCCGGTCTTCGTTGACGTGCCCGCGGGCTGGGAGAAGGTCTTCGGCGAGGCCGGACGTCAGGACTGCCTGGACTACATCGAGAAGTCCTGGACCGACATGCGGCCCAAGAGCCTCATCGAGGCCATGCAGAACTAGCCCGTCGGGCTGATCCCGCCGGGATCCGGCCCGACGACGGAACGGCGCGGCGCACCGCGCCGCGCCGCGGGCGTCCGAAGGCGCCGGCGAGGCCGGCGCCTTTCGAGCGCCGACCCTGCCGACCCGGGCGGGTGGCGACGGGCGCCACACGGCGAAGCCCGCGCGGCACGGCCGCGCGGCGACGCACACAACGAAGCAGAACGAGATATTCGGCCTTCATTGAGGAATGCTGGGCAGCAACAAGGCACGCCTCGATGGCAGTTGGCCCCTGCTGGTCCAGTCGGTGATTCGAACGATTGGGGTGGGCAGGCATGGCCGCAGCATTCAACGGTGAGTCCCGGGAGCTGATGTCGGGTCAGCTGGGTATCTGGTACGCCCAGCAGTTCGCGCCTGACAACCCGTCGTACAACGTCAGTGAATACCTGGACATCACCGGCGAGTTGGACCTCGTCCTGTTCGGTTCAGCGGTGCGGCACGCCATTGATGAGGCCGAGACGCTGCGACTGCGGTTCCGGACCGAGGACCGGGAGCCGCGGCAGTACGTCGACGAGTCCGGTGACTACCCGTTCGCGATCGTCGACCTGACCGCCGAGGCGGATCCGCGGGCGGCGGCCGAGGAGCGGATGCGGACCGAGCTGACGCACCCGATGGACCTGGAAGCCGGACCGACGGCGTTCTACACGTTGTTCAAGCTGGCCGACGACCGCGCCATCTGGTACATGCGAGCCCACCACCTGGCGCTCGACGGGCACAGCACCTGGGTGGTCGCCAACCGGGTGGCCGAGGTCTACACCGCGCTGGTCGAGGGCCGTTCGTTCGAGGCCGGGGCGCTGCAGCCGCTGTCCGTGCTGCTCGACGCCGACCGGACCTATCGGGCGTCGGCGGAGTTCGAGGCGGACCGGGAGTTCTGGCTCACGACGCTGTCGGGCCTGCCGGAGGGGGCGGTGGCGCGCGGCGGCTACCGGACCCGTCGGCTGGCGCCGGCACCGGTGCGGCTCACCGAGGACATCGCGCCCGAAGCGGCCGCGAACGTCAAGGCGACCGCCGGCCGCTACGACACCGACCTGGCCCGGTTCGTGATCGCGGCCGCGGCGCTCTACCAGCACCGACTGACCGGCGAGCGGGACGTGGTCGTCGGCGTCCCGGTCCGCGGCCGCGGACGGAGCGAGCAAGAACTGGCGACCCCCGGCAACACCTCCAACGTGGTGCCGGTGCGGGTCACCTTCGAGCCCGGTACCACCGCCGCGGAACTGGTGCGTCAGACCGCGCAGACCCTCCGGGAGGCGTTGCGGCACCAGCGGTACCGGCACGAGGACATGCTGCGCGACCTTCGGATGGTCGACGGCGGCAACCTGTTCGGCCTGGTCGTGAACGTGATGCCGTTCGACTACTCGCGGCCGATGGGCGACTGCACCGCCTTCGCACGGAACCTCTCCTCGGGCCTCATCGACGACGTGCGGATCGACGTCTACGACCGGCTGGCCGGGCAGGGCATCCAGATCGACGTCGACGTCAACCCCGACCTGCACGACCCCGCGTCCGGCAAGGACATCTCCCGGCGCTTCCTGCAGATGCTGGACTGGCTCACCGAGGCGGCCCCGAACGAGCTGGTCAGCCGGGCCGAACTGCTGGAGCCGGCCGAGCGCCACCGAGTGCTGGTGGAGTGGAACGACACCGCGGCCGAGGTGCCGGCGGTGACGGTGCCGGAGCTGTTCGCCGCACGGGTGGCGGGCACGCCGGACGCCGTCGCGGTGGTCGGAAACGATGTCGAGCTGACCTACCGCGAACTGGACGAGCGGGCGAACAGGCTGGCGCACTACCTGGCGGACCGCGGTGTGGGCGCGGAGTCGGTGGTCGCGGTCTGCATGGAGCGCGGTGCCGACCTGGTGGTGTCGCTGCTGGCGGTGCTGAAGACGGGCGGGGCGTACCTGCCGATCGACCCGCAGGCGCCGGCCGAGCGGATCGCGTTCATGTTGGCCGACAGTCGGGCGGTCGCGCTGGTGGGCTCCGAGGAGGTGCTCGAGGAACTGCCGGTCCGACGGATGCTGACCGTGGCCGTCGACGCCCCGCTGGTGCGGACGGCGCTGGCGATGGCCCCGACGACAGCCCCCCGGGTGGCAGCGCGGCCGGCCGGTCTGGCGTACGTGATCTACACCTCCGGTTCGACCGGCGTGCCGAAGGGCGTGGCGCTGGCGCACGCGGGCGCGGTCAACCTGATGACGGTCCACGCTGAGCGGTTCGGCATCGGCGTGGGCAGCCGGGTACTGCAGTTCGCGTCGATCGGGTTCGACGCGGCGACCTGGGAGCTGATGGTCGCGCTGTGCTCGGGCGCCGCCCTGGTGGTGGGCTCGGCGGACGAGCTGCTGCCGGGCGCCGGGCTGGCCCGGACGGTGGCGCGGCACGGGGTGACGCACACGGTGCTGCCGCCTGCGGTGCTGAGCGTCATCACGCCGGCGGACCTGGCCTCGGTGACCACGCTGATCTCGGCGGGCGAGGCGCTGAGCGCCGATCTGGTCGAACGGTTCGCGCCGGGGCGGGAGTTCGTGAACGCCTACGGGCCGACCGAGACCACGGTCTGCGCGACCGTGACCGACGCGCTGGTGGCGGGCGAGGACCCGTCGATCGGCCGACCCAACCCGAACATGCGCGTGTACGTGCTCGACGAGTACCTGTCCCCGGTGGCGCCGGGCGTGGTCGGTGAGTTGTATGTGGCAGGTGCGGGTCTGGCGCGCGGCTACCTGGGGCGCGCCGGGCTGACCGCTGAGCGTTTCGTGGCGGACCCGTTCGCGGGTGGGCGCATGTACCGCACCGGTGACCAGGTGAAGTGGACCCTGGATGGCCGGCTGGTGTTCGCCGGTCGTGCGGATGACCAGGTGAAGGTGCGCGGCTTCCGGGTGGAGCCGGGTGAGGTCCAGGCGGTGATCGCCGGGCACCCGGCGGTGGCCCAGGCCGCGGTGATCGCCCGCGAGGACGTGCCGGGCGACATCCGGCTGGTGGCGTACGTCGTCGCCGAGGACGAGGGCGCGGATGTCGCCGTCCTGCCGGAGTCGGTGCGGGCGTTCGTCGGTGGGCGGCTGCCGGAGTACATGGTGCCGTCGGCCGTCGTGGTGCTGGACGCGCTGCCGGTGACCATCAACGGCAAGATCGACCGCCGCGCGCTCCCCGCCCCGGAGTACACCGCTGGTGTCGGCCGGGCGGCCGCCACCGCCGAGGAGAAGGCCCTGTGCGAGGCGTTCGCCGAGGTGCTGGGCCTGGAGGGCGTGGGCGTCGAGGACAGCTTCTTCGACCTGGGCGGTCACTCGCTGCTCGCCACCCGACTGGTGAGCCGGGTGCGCGCCATGCTCGACGTCGAGATCGAGATCTCCGACGTCTTCGAGGCGCCGACGGTCGCCGGCCTCGCCGCCCGCCTCAGCGGAGCCGACCAGGCCCGGACGGCGCTGGTGGCTGCCCAGCGTCCGGAGCGGATTCCGCTGTCGTTCGCGCAGCGCCGGCTGTGGTTCCTGGGCCAGCTCGAGGGACGCACCACGACCTACAACGCACCGATCGTGCTGCGGCTTTCGGGTGACCTGGACCGCCAGGCGCTGGGTGCGGCGCTGCGGGACGTCCTGGGTCGGCACGAGGCGCTGCGCACGTTCTTCCCCGCGGCCGATGGCGAGCCGTACCAGCAGATCGTGAGTATGGACGAGCTGACCTGGGACATGGACGTGGTCGAGGTCGACGCGCCCGAGGGGGTGTACGAGCGGATCCAGCGGCTGGGCGACCTGGGCGATGGCGCGCTGCCAGAGCAGGCGGACGGCTCCGCGGACCTGGCTGCCGCTGTGGTCCGGGCGGCTGGCTATGCGTTCGATCTGACGGCTGAGGTGCCGGTGCGGGCGACGCTGTTCGCGGCGGGTCCGGCCGAGGACGTGCTGGTGCTGCTGGTGCACCACATCGCGGGTGACGGTTGGTCGATGGGCCCGCTGTCCCGGGACATCTCGGTGGCGTATGCGGCGCGTTGCGAGGGGCGGGCGCCGGAGTGGGATCTGCTGCCGGTGCAGTACGCGGACTATGCGCTGTGGCAGCGTGAGTTGCTGGG
>NZ_JBEXWT010000168.1:0-8109 GCF_040629945.1 Kitasatospora sp. NPDC005856
GTCGGCGCTCCGCCCGGGTACGTCGGCTACGAGGAGGGCGGCCAGCTCACCGAGGCCGTCCGCCGCCGCCCGTACAGCGTGGTGCTGCTGGACGAGGTGGAGAAGGCGCACCCGGAGGTCTTCGACGTCCTGCTCCAGGTGCTGGACGACGGACGGCTCACCGACGGCCAGGGCCGCACGGTGGACTTCCGCAACGCCATCCTGATCCTCACCTCCAACCTGGGCAGCCAGTACCTGGTCGACCCGGTCACCCCGGAGGCGGAGAAGCGGGAGCTGGTGCTGGGCGCCGTCCGGTCCGCGTTCAAGCCGGAGTTCCTCAACCGGCTGGACGACATCGTGGTCTTCGAGCCGCTGGGCACCGGCGAGCTGAGCCGGATCGTCGACCTCCAGGTGGCGCGCCTGGGCGAGCGACTGCAGGAGCGGCGGCTCACCCTGGAGGTCTCCGCGGCCGCCCGCGACTGGCTGGCGCTCTCCGGCTACGACCCGGCGTACGGTGCCCGCCCGCTGCGCCGGCTGGTGCAGTCCGCGATCGGCGACCAGCTGGCCCGGGCGATCCTGTCCGGCGCGGTGCACGACGGGGACACGGTCCTGGTCGAGCGGGACGAATCGGGCGACCGCCTCACCGTCCGCGGCCGGGGGCCGCTGGAGAAGTAGCACCGCCGGCGTCCGGCGCACGGGCCGTTCCCTCCGCTCCGGCGGCAGGGGGCGGCCCGTTCCGCACGCCGCCACCCGGCCGCCACCCGCTCGGCCACCACGAGCCCGGCCGCCCCCGACCCGCGGCCGTCACCGCGCCGTCACTGCGCCGTCATTCCGCCGCGGCCTGTCGCAGCAGCCGCCGTGTCCGGTCCCGCCGGCTGCGCGCCAGCCGGTGCAGCTCGGCCACCTGGGCGTCCGGCAGGTTCCAGACCTGGGTCAGCAGCCTGAGCGTGGACACCCGCGGACAGGACACCTCCCGCTCCAGGTCCCGGATCGACCGCACGCTCAGCCCGGTCGCCTCGCCCAGCCGCTCCTGCGTCATCCCCTGCTCCAGCCGGATGTTCCGCAGCAGCGCCCCAAGCGTCGCGCCGTCCCCCGTCGCCGCTCCACCCACTCCTGTTCCCCCCTCAATTCCGGACAGTCCACCTCAGGACTGCTCAACTCCCCCCGCCTGACCGGGATTTGATCGAAGCGAGTTCCGTCGCACGCTAACCGCATCCGGCCGGAACGGCAGGCGAACCAGCGCGCCGGGCGCGTGACGTGGCTCACGCGCGCCCCTCCGGAGGCTCGCACCCCACTCCGGCCACCGACCTGTCCGCCGCCACGGCCGCCACCCCCGCACACCCTCCGTGACCGCCACCCCTTTCCACCCGTCCCGACGCGCCGGACGACGGCGGGAGGAACACCCGACGAAGATCGACGCCCCCCTCGGGTGCCCCTGTGAGCGAGGCCCCGAATGAGGCAGGATGGGAGGTGGAAAGGGCGGCCTCTCATTGCCGGCCACCACGTGCACTGAGGAAGAGGACCCCCATGAGCATCGATCCGTCGTCCATCCCGTCCTTCGGCATTCCCCAGGGCGGCCAGCCCGGCGGCCAGGGCGGGCGGCCGGCCGGCCCGCCGCCGATCGTCGTCCCGGACCAGGGCCTGGTCACCCAGCTGCTGGACCAGATGCAGCTCAAGCACGTCGTGGACGAGGAGGGCGACCTCACCGCCCCCTGGGAGGGCTTCCGCGTCTACTACATGTTCCGCGGCGAGCAGAAGGAGCTCTTCGCGGTGCGCGCCTTCTACGACCGCGCCTACCCGCTGGAGAAGAAGGGCGAGATCCTCGACCTGATCGACGAGTGGAACCGTGAGACCCTCTGGCCCAAGGTCTACACCCACACCCACGAGGACGGCGTCGTCCGCCTGATCGGCGAGGCCCAGATGATCGTCGGCACCGGCGTCAACCTGGACTACTTCGTCACCACCACCGCCAACTGGACCCAGGCCGCGGTCGGCTTCGAGCAGTGGATCGTCGAGCGCCTCGGCCTCCAGAACGAGATCGAGGGCGAGGACGGCGAGGGCGACACGGGCACCGACGAGGCCTGATCCCGTCCCCGGTACTCCGGTCCGGCCCGCCACCGCCTCAGCGCCGGTGGCGGGCCGTCCTTGTCCCCGGCTCCCGGCTGTCCCAGGATGGCCCTGACGACGAGCCGTGAGGAGTCACCGATGGGTACCAGGCCGCTGCTGAACCGCCGACTGGCCGGGATGGGCACGACGATCTTCGCCGAGATGTCGGCCCTGGCCACGGCCACCGGGTCGATCAACCTCGGCCAGGGCTTCCCGGACACCGACGGGCCCGAGGAGGTCCGCGAGGCGGCCGTACGGGCCCTGCGCGAGGGCCGGGGCAACCAGTACCCGCCCGGCCCGGGCGTCCCCGAGCTGCGCACGGCGATCGCCGAGCACCAGCAGCGCTTCCACGGCCTCTCGTACGACCCGGACACCGAGGTGCTGGTCACCGCCGGCGCCACCGAGGCCATCGCCGCCACCCTGCTGGCCCTGCTGGAGCCCGGGGACGAGGTGATCGCCCTCGAACCCTTCTACGACTCCTACGCCGCCTGCATCGCGATGGCCGGCGCCACCCGGATCCCGCTCACCCTGCGGGCCCCGGCCTTCCGCCCCGACCTGGACGAACTGCGCTCGCTGATCACCCCGCGCACCCGTCTGCTGCTGATCAACACCCCGCACAACCCGACCGGCACCGTCCTCACCGCCGAGGAGCTCTCCGGGATCGCCGAACTCGCCGTCGAACACGACCTGCTGGTCGTCACCGACGAGGTCTACGAGCACCTGGTGTTCGGTGCCGTCCACCACCCCGTCGCGGCCCTGCCCGGCATGCGCGAGCGCACCGTCACCATCTCCTCGGCCGGCAAGACCTTCTCCTTCACCGGCTGGAAGGTCGGCTGGGTCACCGCGAGCCCGGAGCTGGTCGCGGCCGTGCGCACCGCGAAGCAGTACCTCACCTACGTCAGCGCCGGCCCCTTCCAGTACGCCGTCGCCGAGGCCCTGCGGCTGCCCGACACGTACTTCGACGCCCTCCGCGCCGATCTGCTGCGCAAGCGCGACCTGCTGCTCGACGGCCTCGCCGCGGCCGGCTTCCGTGCCTACACCCCCGAGGGCACGTACTTCGTCACCACCGACATCACACCGCTCGGCGAGAAGGACGGCATCGAGTTCTGCCGTGCCCTGCCCGGCCGTTGCGGCGTGGTCGCCATCCCGAACGCGGTGTTCTACGACGACGCGGAGGCCGGCCGTAGCCTGGTCCGCTTCACTTTCTGCAAAAAGGACGAGGTCCTCCAGGAGGCCGTCACCCGCCTACGGCGCCTGTGAGAGGCCGCACGCCCCCTTTCACGCCCTTCGAACAGGGATGTCCGTGATCCGACGCCAGTTCTGATGGATCATCAACTTCCTTGATCGGCTTGCTTGCTTGCCGCCACAACGGCGATCCTTCGGACCGACGAGGCACTCCCCCGCCGCCCTCCACGCCCCGCGCCTGGAGGGCGGCGGTGTGTCATGCACCCGGGCGGCGCACACCCGGCGCGCACGGCGCACGATCCGGTGATAGGGGCGCGCGCTGTGCAGACTCGTACATGGGCTCGATCAGACCCGGGAAGCAGGTGTGCTCGAAACGGTGAATGCTTGACAAAGTTGGGTAAATCACCGGCGGACCCGGCGTATTCGTGCTTCTCTGCTGCTGAATCTCCAGCCGGAATCCTTCCTTCCACGGTCGGCCGCGCCCAGGGCCGCACAGCCACGAACAGCCTCGCCATCGCCTAGGCCTACTCGCTGCTGCTCGGCGGGCGCGCACGGAGCTGAAACGCGGAGCCGAGCATGCTCACCACACTGCAGACCTCCTACACGGACACCCGCGCCGGTGACCTCGCCTGGTGCCTCGGCGGCGACCCGCTGCCCGCTCTCGCCGTCCGCGACCTGAGACTCGGCGCTGGCGGCCGCCCGGGCACGTCCGGCACCCTCCAGCTGCGCCTGCTGGGCGCCTCCCACCAGGTGGTGATCGACGCGGGCCCCGGCCGGTGCCTGGAGACCGTCGCCTGCCTGCCCGGCCGCCGCACCCCGCTGCCGGCCCGGGTGGCCAAGCAGGTCGGCGGCTGGGAGTACGAGTTCGCGGCCCGGATCGAGGCGCTCCCGCCGCACGACTTCGCGGCCCGCGCCCAGGAGCTGCTGGCCCTGGTCGAGGGGCACCCGCGGGGCCTCGCCGGGGTCTTCCCGGGCGACCCGAGCGCCTTCACCGCGCTGGTCACCCAGGGCGGCCCGGACCGGCTGCTCTGGCGCACCTGGCACGCCTACCCGCAGGAGGGGCAGCTGGTGTGCACCCGCTCCTCGCTGGTGCTGCCGCCCGGGGTGCCCGGGGCATGACCGCGGGAATCCCGGACCGGAACACCGATCCGGCCGTAGGCCGCCGGGCACAGGCCTACGAATCGTACGCAGGAACGGTTCGTCAATCCGACGTCGTTCACTGTCCGCCGGATGGGCGCAGCCATCCGTACCGCGCGTCCCCTAGCGTTTGTTCGTGATCAACCATCCGGCCGGTCCGCCCGCACGCCCGCGAGTGGACCTCGACGACGGCGCCCCACCCCGGCCCGGGCGAAGCCTCGCCCCGCTCCTGCCCGCCCGCCGTCGGTCCCGGCTGCGATCCCGCCCCCGGCTCGCCCGCCTGACCGTCCTGCTGGCCGCGTTCGTCTGCGCGGCCTGCGGACTCGTCTACGAACTCGAACTCGTGGCGCTCGGCGACTACCTGCTCGGGGACACCGTCACCCAAACCTCCGTCGTGCTCTCCGTCATGGTGTTCGCGATGGGCCTGGGCTCACTGCTCGCCAAGCGGCTCACCAGCCGGCCCGCCATCGCCTTCGCCCTGGTCGAGTGCGCACTCGCGCTCACCGGCGGACTCTCCGCCCTCGCGCTCTACTCCTGCTGGGCCTGGATCGGCCGCTACCAGGCCGCCATGGTCGGGCTCACCTGCCTGATCGGCATCCTGATCGGCGCCGAGATCCCCCTGCTGATGACCCTCATCCAGCGGATCCGGCGCGAGGACGCCGGACGCGCCGTCGCCGACCTGTTCGCCGCCGACTACGTGGGCGCGCTGATCGGCGGCCTCGCCTTCCCGTTCCTGATCCTGCCCGCCCTCGGACCGGGCGACGGCGCCCTGCTCACCGGAGCCGTCAACGCCGTCGCCGGAGCCGCCGTGGTGCTCTGGCTGTTCCGCGAGGAACCCGCCCCCCGGATACGACGGCTGCTCTGGGGCGGCTGCCTGCTCGTCCTCGCCCTCCTCGCGGCGGCCGCGGCCGGCTCCGACGCGATCGAAGGCGCCGCCCGGCACGCCCTGTACGGCGACCAGGTCCGCTACGCCACCCGGAGCCGGTCCCAGGAGATCGTGCTCACCGGCCCCGCCGAGGGCCCCCTGCGGCTCTACCTGGACGGCCGGCTCGCGGTCTGCGGACCCGACGAGTACCGGGGCAGCGAGGGCCTGGTCCACCCCGCCATGGCGGCCGGCCCGGACGCCCGCGTCCTGCTGCTCGGCGGCGGCGACGGGCTCGCGCTGCGGGAGGTGCTGCGGCACCCGGGTGTCCGCACCGTCCGGCTGGTCGACGCCGACCCCGCCCTCCCCCGGCTCGCCCGCACCGACCCCGGGCTCGCCGAGCTCGGCGGCCGCTCACTGGACGACCCCCGGGTCCGCACCACCGCGGCCGACCCGATGGCCTGGCTGCGCGGCGCGGGCGCCGCCGGCGGGGACGGGCCGTACGACGTGGTGCTCGCCGACCTCCCGGCACCGGCCGACGGCGGACCGGTCAAGTTCCACTCCCAGGAGTTCTACGGCCTCGCCACCCGGCTGCTCGCCCCCGGCGGCCGGATCGCCGTCCGCGCCGGAGGCGACCTGGACGGCCTCTGGCAGATCGAGTCCGGCCTGCGGACGGCGGGCCTGCAGACCGTCCCGTACGCCGTCCCGGGCAGCGCCACCGCGAGCTGCCGCCCCGGACCGCCGGACGACGCCCAGAACTTCCTCCTCGCCGCCGCCACCCCGCCCCCGCTCACCCTCGCCCCCGACGCCCCGCCACCCCACGCCTTCACCCCCGACAGCCTCCACGCCACCACCACCCGCCTCACCGCCCTTCGCCCCACCCGCCCCCCGGCCGCCCTCACCCTCCTCGGCCCCCGCTGAGCCCCCGCGGGGCGGGGAGCCCGCGACGGAGCCGCGACCTCGCGGGCCCCACCCGCACGCGCGGTCCGACGCCCCGCCCACCCCCCGGCCGCCCCCGCCCGCCTCGGGCCCCACCACGCCCCGGGGGAACCGCCCGCGCCAAGACGCCCGGGCGGCCGGCCGCGGCGGTGGTGCGACGGCCAAGGAAACAGGTGGGGCGGGGAAAATCTGGTGGTGGTGGGTAGGGACCGGGCGGGGCCCAGTCGGTAGGCTCCGTGACATGGAGCATGAGGTTGTCGTCCCGATGTCCGCCGAGCCGGTTCGGCAGGCCTTGCAGGATCCGGCCCTGCTGGCGCGGAGTGTGCCGGGGCTGAGCACCGAGCCGGCCGCGGTCGGGGCCGGTGCGGCCGAGGAGATCGGCGGCCGGCTGAAGCTGCGGATCGGCGGCTCCACGATCACCTACAAGGGCGTGCTGTCGCTGATCGAGGGCCGGGAGGGCGTGCTGACGGTGCTCGCCGAGGGCGAGGAGGCCCGGGGCGCGGGTGAGGTGACCGCCACCGTCCGGGTCAGCGTCGTGGACGGCGCCGAGGACGGCACCGCGGTGATCCGCTTCACCGGCGACCTCAGTGCCACCGGCCGGCTGACCGAGTTCGACGAGGAGACCCTCGACGCCACCGGCCGCCGTCTGCTGGAGCGGTTCGCCACCGCGCTGGTCGCCCCGGAGGGCGAGCAGCCGCAGGACCAGGACCAGGAGGCGGACGCCGAGCCCGCCGAGGCCGGGGACGCCGGGACCGACGCCGGTGTGGTCTTCATCGAGGACCGCCAGGACCAGCCCGGCGACGACCTGGACGACGACCTCTCCGACCTGATCGCCTTCTCCGACGCCGACGCCGAGCGCTTCGGTCTGCCCACCGGCTCGGCCGACGACGAGGACGAGGCGGACGACGTCGAGGCCGAGGCCGCGGACGGCTCCGCCCAGCAGGACGGCGTCGCCGAGGAGCTCCCCGTCGAGCCGCTCTTCGCGTACGAGGAGGATCCGGTGCTGAGCGGCCCCGTGCGCCGCAGCATCGTCGGCCGGTCCGCCGAGGAGGTGGACCACGCCCCGCCGCGCGGTCCGTACGCCCCGGCGCTGCCCGCGCGCAGCGCGCGGGCCCGGGCGGCGACCCGCTGGGGCGGCGAGGCCGGCGGGATCGTGGTTCCGGGCACCGGCGGCCGCAGCACGGTCCCGTGGGTGATCGGCGGCTCGGTGGCGCTGCTGGGTGGTGCCGTGGTGCTGGTCAGGGCGCTGCGCCGACGCTGAGCCCGGAGCGCCGCAGGGAGTTCCAGGCCCTAGACTGAACGCTCATGAGCAACGACCGCGACGCCCTGCTGGCACAGATCAAGGACAAGGCCGTCGTGCACGGCAAGGTCACCCTCTCCTCCGGCAAGGAGGCCGACTACTACGTCGACCTGCGCCGGATCACGCTGGACGGCGTGGCCGCCCCGCTGGTCGGCCGGGTGATGCTGGACGCGACCTCGCACCTGGACTACGACGCCGTCGGCGGTCTGACCCTGGGTGCCGACCCGGTGGCCGCCTCGATGCTGCACGCCGCCGCCGCGCGCGGGCAGCAGCTGGACGCCTTCGTGGTCCGCAAGACGGGCAAGGCGCACGGCCTCCAGCGCCGGATCGAGGGCCCTGAGGTCAAGGGCCGCCGGGTGCTGGCCGTCGAGGACACCTCCACCACCGGTGGCTCGGTGCTGACCGCCGTGGAGGCGCTGCGCGAGGCGGGCGCCGAGGTGGTCGGCGTCGCGGTGATCGTGGAGCGCGGCGGCGCGGCCGCCGTCGAGGCCCAGGGCCTGGAGTACGTGACCGCGTACACCCTGGACGACCTGGGTCTCTGATCCGGTCCGGCGCGGACACGGCCGAGGGCCGGTGCTGTTTCACGTGAAACAGCACCGGC
>NZ_JBEXWT010000169.1:0-8004 GCF_040629945.1 Kitasatospora sp. NPDC005856
GCCGACGAGCTGTTCTCCGTGCTGATGGGCGAGGACGTCGAGGCCCGCCGCTCCTTCATCCAGCGCAACGCCAAGGACGTCCGCTTCCTGGACGTTTAGGCCGTTTGGTTTGGATGGGGGCGGACCGGAAGGGGAATGTCCGCGACGTGCATGTCGGCCGGCTGGATGGTCGAGGTGCTCCCGTAGCGGACAGTGATGCCGGACCACGGTGTGAGGTCTGCGCCCATCAGGGCACGCTGGTGATGTGCGGCAACTGTGGACAACGCCTGCGCCCTGGCCCCGGCAGCGCTGCAGTTGCTATCGAGGTGGCGCGCTACCTGAAGCCCGCCACTCGAACGGGCAGGTCGGCAACGCGACCCGGTGCGGATATCACTCTCGTGAACCGCCGCCCTATCGTTCTGCCCGCTCAACAGCCAGAGTTCGCCGACGACCGCCTGCCCCTGGAGCGCCCATGGACGCAGCTATCCTGCCGACCCGTCTGGTCTTCACCGACGTGGATGAAACGCTGATCAACTGCAGAAGCATGTTCGACTTTCTCGACTTCTACATGAGCGGACGCCACGGCGCGGCCGGCACCGCCAGAGCCCGGCAGGTACGCGAGTCCCTGCTGCTCCAGGCGTCTCGGGGGATACCGCGGGAGGAAACCAACCGGACGTACTTCCGGGCCTGGGCCGGCGAGCGGGCCGAGGATGTAGCGCGGTGGGGTGAGCGCTGGTTCGCGGAACGCTCAGGGAGCGGCTCCTTCTATCTGGCTTGTACTCGCGAGGCCCTGGTACGGCATCAGGCTGGCGGAGCCGCCATCGTTCTGGTCTCTGGGTCGTTTCTGGCGCCGCTGGACCCGATCGCACGGGATGTCCGAGCCGACCACGTGCTGTGCACTCGGCCCGAGGTACGTGACGGTGAGCTGACCGGACGAATCCTCGGCGCCCCCATGGTCGGCTCCGGCAAGGCGGCGGCCGTACGCTCGACGATGGCCCGCTATCCGTACCTCGACCCTGCGGACTGCTATGGCTATGGGGACCATGTCTCCGATCTGCCAATGCTGAGCGCGGTCGGGCATCCAGTCGTCGTAGGACCGAATCCCGACCTGCTGGCACGGCTGCCCACGGGGCACCGGCTGTGAGCACAGCCTTGTGTGGGTGCCGATACTCCTGCTGCCCCGCGCGTACTACCCCGGCCCGCGCCCGAAGATTGCCTGGAAGGTGTCGGTCAAGAGGCCAAGCATAGTCGTCCGTGGCACCACCACGCGGCCACCGCGATCGACGTCGCCAGGCTGGCCGGAGGAAGCAGAATACTTCTCCCGGAATCCACAGGCTTAAACGATTCCCATGCCCGACAGAAATATTGAGACGATCCCCCACCGAGCTGTTGAGCTGGCGGCCAGCGCCCCTAGGAGCCTCCGTAGTAGCCTGTCGCGATCGAGCACAATGCCCCATTTGTCATCGCATTTCCGGTTACCCCTAGTTAGCACACACTCCTGCTTGATCAGCCAATTTCGCCAAGTCAATGCGAATTGGCCCCGGATGGACGGGTTACTGGATTGCACGCATGCCAAGTTTCTAAAACGACTGACAGAGTTCGAGCACCTTGATATGTTCATGCTGTCGATCGTTAGTGGCTGATCGACCTCGACAAAGGAGATGTGACAGTGGTTCAGACCATCGCAAGCACATTCACTGCCGAGCAGGTTGCAGGGGCCGAGAAGGCCGCACAGACGCTGGAGGCGCTCGTGGCGCGTCTCGGGTTCGACGAGGACTTCGCCACGGCCCTGAAGGAGAAGCCGCGGCAGACCCTCGCCAGCGCCGGGCTCGTCATCGAGAAGGAGTCGATGGAGCTGCTGATGCTCGTCGACTCCGAGCGTTTCGACAAGGCGTGTGAGGAGCTGTTCGACCTGGTCGACTCGGACTTCCTCATCACGATGAGCGTGCCGTCCTGCGGCTGAACCACAAGGCCTCCTCGGCGCGTCTGAGCAACGCATAGGCGCACCGAACCGTTGCTCGACTCTTTGGCTGGGGCACGAGGGCTGTCCCTCGGTCAGTCCTCGTGCCCCAGCTCATTTCCGGCGAAGAGGTGCAGCATGTCACGCGTGGCGCTAGTGAACCTGGCCAGCCTTCCGATGCCTGGCAACCAGCCGATCTTTCCCATCGGGCTCCGTTGCGTCCAGGACGCCTTGGACCGTGCGGGCCATGTGACGCGACTGGTGGACTTCGTCGAGTCGCCGGCAAGTCTGGAGAACCTCGAATGGCTTGACGGCCGTTGGGACATCATCGGATTCACCATCAGGAACATCGATCCCATCGACATCACCTGCAACACCCACGTTGACGAATACGTCGCTTTCGCGGACCGGGTCCGGGCGGAACTCGACCGTCGCGGCCTTGACCCGGTGCTGGTCGGTGGGGGGCCGGGGTTCAGCCTCTTCGGCAGCCTGCTCGTCGACCGGCTGGGGCTCGACGTCGGCGTCATAGGTCCCGGGGAGCAGGCCATCCTGGATGTCGCGAACGACCCCCTGTCCTTCAAGGGGCGCGGGTCAACGGTCCAGGGTCGGCGGCACTGCGGATTCCTCACCGACACCCTGCGGCACCCATCCTCGCTGATGGCGGCGTACACGAACGCCCATCGGGCGATGATCGGCGTGGAGACCCGCCGGAAGACCTGCTACCAGACCTGCGGCTACTGCCCGTACGCCTATATCGACGGCGAGAACGCGGGCGATCTCAAACCCATGGATATCCTGGCCGAGGAGATCGTGGGGATCCATCGCCAGGGGTTCCGGAGGATCTTCTTCACGGACGGGATATTCAACAGCGAGCTGCGGTACGCCAAGGAAGTTGTCGGCCTGGTCCGGGATCTCGCCCTCGACGGGCTCAGCTGGTCGGCCTATTTCACTCCGAAACCCTTTGACGACGAGTTTGGCGAAATGCTTCAGGGGAGCGGCGTCGAAGCCGTGGTGGTTTCCCCGGACAGTCTCGACGACCGGGTGATGAGAAACCTCGGAAAGAGCTTCGACACCCGGCATGTGCTGCGTTTCCTGGAACGCAGTCGGAAGAACGACCTGCCGGTGCGGGTGAACGTCGTGTTCGGCGGCCCCGGGGAGACGAGAGAGTCCATCCGGAACAGTGCGGAATTCATCAACGAGAACCTCCGGGACGACGAACTGGTGATGCACGTCGGCTACCGGGTGCTGCCGGCCACCGCGCTCGCTCGCGACCTCGGAATGACCGACGACCAACTGCTTTATCCGGCCTTCTACCCCTTCGATTTCGACGTCTTCAACTGGGTGATCCAGGATTTGGACTCCCGTTTCGTCACGCCACAGCTCATGATGAACCTGATGGCTGGCCGGGCCGCGGCCCGGAAGATGGCCAGGGTGCTGTCCGCGCCGACGGTCACCCCGCCAACCGGGACGACCTTCCTCGCGCTGGCGGGCCAAGGCGGTGGCAATGGCTGCGACCACTGAGCCGGGCCCGGAGGCGGGCCTGGTGGCCCGACGGCTCCGGACCGGGGACGCCGAAGCGGCCGCGCGGCTCTGCTCGTTCGAGGACGTCGATGCGGCAGTCGTCGAACGGGAGCTGGCAGCCCCCGACGACTATTGCTGGATGGGCCTGTTCAGGGCGGACGGCACGCCGGCTGCAGTGCACCGCGGCATGCGCTGGCACCGGCACCTCCTGCTGAAGGGGGTTTTCGTCGATGATGGCCACCGCGGTGTCAGCGCCGCCGTCGGCGCGGCCTTCGCCATCAGGGACTGGGCCCGGCAGGCCGGATACGCCGGGGTCCTCGCCTGGATGGAACGGAACAAGCCGGAGGCCCAGTTGGCCGCCCGCCTCCGGATCCGTCCGGTCGGGCCGCTGCTGCACCGGTTCCTGGTTCCGCTCCCGGCCGCGGGTGACGCGGCCGGCTCTGACACCGCCCCCAGCACCGGCTCCGGGCTGCCCCGACCTGGCGCCGGCACCCTCACCGTGCCGCTCCCCGGCGAGGGGGCGCCCGCCGTCGGGGAACTGCTCGGCATCGAACAGGACGACCCGGACGGCACCCGGGTCGGCTGGATCCTGGACCGTTCCCGACTGGTGCTGAGCGGCAACCCCTGTCGTTCGGTCGACGACCTGAAGGTGCTCCGCGCGGCCGCCGCGCAGACGGCCGCCGCGACCGGGGCGACCGCACTCGAAGTCCTCTTCGAGGCGGCTGACCTTCTGACCGCGCTGTCCCTGGCCAAGGCGGGCGTGAAGCGGCTGAGCCGCTCCCCGGTCAACCTGGGCGTGCTCCACTTCGAGTCCCGCTCCGTGGACGGCTCGGCTGTCGAACGCCGCGCGGCTCTCGGACGCAGCGGGGCCGCGCGGCCATGACTCGCACACCCGTGACCCGACCGCAAGAGGCACGCCGGATCTGTCTGACCGAGGCGCCCGCCACGGCCGCCGCGCTGTTCCGGCGGCAAGGGCTCGGCCCACGCGATCTCGAAGCGCTGCTGTCCGCCGCGAACCGCGGGGCCGAGTCGAGCAGGGCGGAGACCGTGGAGTTGTCGGACGCCTGGGGGCGGCCGACGGACATGACCCTGTACGTTTCCCCGCCGCGCACGGACCGTACGCCGGGCGTGATCGTCGGACTGCATGGCGTCGGGAGTTCCGGTGCCGAGCTGGACGCCTACCTGCGCCCGTTCGCCGACGCGTGCGGCGCAGTGTTGCTCTGCCCGACCGCCCGCCAACCGGTCACCAAGCGGAGCAACTTCGACCTGGCCGGCCTCTTCGGCAGCCGGTTCCGCGACGACCGCTGGACGACCGATCCGGGCGACTACCCGGCGCAGGCGCTTCGCTGGGCAAGGGAGCACCTGGCCGTTGACACGGACCGCTGCGCGTTAATGGGCTCCTCGATGGGTGGCATCGCCACCTGGAGCATCGCCATGCGGCGCTGGGACTCTCTCAGCATGGCGACGTCCATCAACGGGGCGCCTTCGATGTGGGAGATGTTCGGACCTGACCAAGCCATGCGGGAGTTGCTGCCGAACCTGGTGAACCTGCCGTTCGCCGTGGTCCACGGGAACCGGGACCAGCAGATCCCACCCGTCCTCGACCAGGACGCGGTGACCCAGCTGAGGCGCCGGGGACACCAGGAACTCTCGTTCATCGAGGTGCCCGACGGCGAGCACAAGTTGAGCACCATGCGACTGCTCCCGGGGACTCCGCAGTTCGATGACGTCGTTCGGTGCTACCGCTCCGCACGCCGCGCCTCCTGGCCTGGCCGGGTCCGCCACCGCGCACGCGAGAGCGAGCACGGGAGGGCGCACTGGGTGGCGGTGGACGGCATCGCGGCTGGGCGGACGGCCTCCGTCGAGGCCCGGGCCGTGGACCGCTCGCGGCTGGACGTCCGAACGGCCGGCTGTTCCCGGGTGCGACTGTTCCTCAGCGACCGGCTGGTGGATCCCGGCCGGGTGGTGGTGACGGTCAACGGGAGCGACCAGGCAGTCGACTTTCGACCATCCCTTACGAACACGGTCGCCACCTTTGCCGAGTCGGGCGCGGACACCGGCCGCTTGGCGCACATGGTTGTTGATGTGGAAACACCCGAGATCGACGAGTGAGAAGGCACGTTTTGCTGACCCGTGAAGAGATGCGCAGACTGCTGGTGGCACGCGGCCAGGAACAGGAGGAGCTTTTCGCGGAGAGCCGCCGGGTTCGGAACGAGCGCTTCGGCGCAACTGTCGTCCTACGTGGCGTCATCGAGCTGACCAACGTGTGCCGGGTGAACTGCGACTACTGCCCGATGCGTCGCGACAACGTCCGCGAGAACGACACCTTTTTTCTGACGGCCGACCAGATCGTCTCAACCGCCGAGCTGATCCGAGACAACGGGATCGACGTCGTCCTGCTGCAAGGCGGCGAAACCCCGTCGGTGCTCCCGATCCTGGAGAACGCGATTCCGCGGATTCGCCAGCTGTACGACGACCGGGTCGAAGTGCTCCTGAACGTCGGCAATCTCAAGCGCACCCAGTACGAACGGCTGCACGCACTCGGCGCCCTCAGCTACATCCTCAAACACGAGACTAGCGATCAAGACTTGCACCTGAGGATCCGTCACGAAACCCTGGACAGTCGTCTGCGCCACCTGCGGGACCTCCAGGAAGTCGGCTTTAAGATCGGCACCGGCCTCATCTCCAGCCTGCCGGGACAGAGCTTGGACAGCATCGTCGACGACATCGAGCTGGCGGGTGAGATCGGCGCGGACATGTGCAGCGTAAGCCCGTTCATTCCGGCTCCGAACACACCGATGAGCCTTGCACCTATCGGCGACAACGAGTTGGCGCTCAACGTGATTGCCCTACTCCGCCTGAACTTCCCGCATTTGCTGATCCCCTCGGTCAGCGCGCTCGAGCGGGTGGGTGGCGGTGGACAGTCGCGCGGGCTCGACGCCGGCGCGAACGTCATGACTGTCAACTTCTCCGGCGCCGGCGACCAGAAGCGCTACTTGATCTACGGTAAGGACCGGTTCGTCGTGACACTCGACCATGTGCGGGGTCTGGTGGAGTCCTCCGGGCTCGAACTGCGAGGCTCGGTGTTCATCGAGCAGGAGGCGATGAGCGAGGGAGCCGCCCGGTGAGCACGTCCGTGTCCGGCACGCCTGCCGCCGGAGTGAACAGCGGCAAGTTCCTCCGCTTCTGGGCTGCCCAGTCCACATCCCAGCTCGGTCAGCGGTTCGGCCTCGTCGCGCTGCCCGTCATCGCGATCGAGACCTTGCACGCGGGGACCTCCGAGGTCGGGTATCTGACCGCAGCCCTCACTGTCTGTTACCTCCTGGTCGGTCTCCCCGCGGGCGCGTGGGTCGATCGCAGGCCGAAGCGGGCCATGATGATCAGGTCGGCGGTGGTGCGTGCTCTCGTTCTGGCCACCATCCCGGCCTTGTGGGCCGCCGACCGGCTCTCCCTCGGGTGGCTGTACGGTGCCGCGATCGTCGTCGGCATCGCCTCGGTCTTCTTTGATGTCGCCTATCAGTCGTACGTGCCGTTCATCGTGCCCGACGAAGCCATCGAACCGGCCAACGCACGGCTGGAGGCCTCGGCCCAGGTCTCCGCGGCCGGCGGGCCCGCCCTCGCCGGGCTGCTGCTCAAAGTCGTCAGCGCCCCCGTGGTACTCGTCGTCGACGCGGTCGCATACGTGGTGTGTGCTGGCTTCCTCGCGACCGTCAAGGACTCGGAGCCGCCCCACGCTAACGAGAAGGGTGAGCGCCCCCGGCTGGCCCACGACATCCGCGCCGGCGTCCAGTTCGTCATCGGCAACCCAGTGCTACGGCGACTGTGCGTCTCAGTCGGGGTGTCGAACTTCTTCGCCACGATCGTCATGACGCTCACCCCTCTGCTCATCCTCACCGAACTGGGGCTCGGGACCACCGTGATGGGCATCGTGCTCGGCGTCGGCACACTCGGTGGCCTGGTGGCATCGGCCACCCTGCCCAGGATCCGTGCCCGGCTGAGTGCCGGTACGGTCATGGCGGTCGGGCTGCTGCTGGCCGGCCTCTCCATGGTGGCCTTCCCGATCGCCGGGTCTCTGAAGGGGGCGTCTGCGGCGCTGCCAGTCGCCCTGCTCATCCTGGGCCAGTTCGGTATGACCTGGAGCGCGGTGACCTTCAACATCACCCAGGTCAGCGTGCGGCAGCGGACCTGCCCCAAGGACATGCTGGCCCGGATGAACGCGTCGATCCGCTTCGTCATCTGGGGCAGCATGCCGCTCGCGGCGATCCTGGCCGGCTGGCTCGGTTCCCACTTGGGGGTCGTGGCGTGCATGTGGATCGGTGTGGTGGGGTCGTTCCTGACGGCTCTTCCCATCATCGGCATGGATCGGCTGATCCAGAGGACGACCCCGTCGGCGCCAGCTCCCCTGCAGAATGTCTGAGGCGCGTCGGCAGCTGGCCGGGGCGGTCCTGGCCGCCGGTGGACGGCTCGACGGGTCCGGTCCGGAGGCCACTGCGGCCCGCATCGACCGGTGTGCGCGGTGGTTCCGGCGCGCCGGAGTGGGCGAC
>NZ_JBEXWT010000170.1:0-5389 GCF_040629945.1 Kitasatospora sp. NPDC005856
GCGTAGTCGACGTAGACGACGGCGGCGTCCGTGCCCAGGGCGAACTCCCGCACCAGCCGGGCGTAGCAGTCGGCGTCGCCGAGCGACCAGCCCAGACCGGGCAGGAACAGCACCACGGGACTGGGCTCGACGGCACCGACCGGCCTGGTCACCTGGACGCGCACCCGCCCGGTCGGCCCGCAGGGCAACGCGAGCCACTCCGACGTCGTGCCGCACGGATCGTCCTCGCCCTGGAGCGGGCCACCGCCGGGGCCGCCGCTCGGGGCGCTGTCGGCGACGAGGTAGGAGAGGTCCGGCGGTTCCGTTCCGGACCGGCCGGCTCGGGCGTCCAGGAACTCCTGGAGCGCCCGGTCGAGCACCGGGCGCCGGTCGGGCAGGGGGGTGGGGTCGGACAACTCTTCGCTCCTGGCTTCGGTCGACGGGCACGGCGGCTCCGTGTGCGCCCCGGCCGTGGTGGCCTGTTCGTGGCGGCCTGTTCGTGGCGCCCCGCGCGGCGTTCCTCCGGCCGGGGCCGGCCGTGGCGGGCGGGCCGGCTGTTCAGCCGGCTTCCTCCTGCGGGCGTGAGCGCCACTCGCGCGGCGAGACGCCGTACGCGGCGCGGAAGGTGCGGCTGAAGTGCGCCGGGTTGACGAAGCCCCACCGCTGGGCGACGGCCGAGACCGTGGGCGCGGTACGGCCGCGCCGGGCCAGCTCGCGGGCGCAGGCGTCCAGGCGCAGCCGCTGGACGAGGCGGCTCACCGTCACGCCCTCGCCCTCGAAGAGCCGGTGCAGGTAGCGCACGGAGATGTGGTGCGCACGGGCGATCATCTCGGGTGACAGGTCCGGGTCGCCGAGGTGGCGGTCGATGTACTCCCGTACCCGCCGGACCAGGTGCGCGTTCCGGGCGCCCGGTTCGTCGGCCGCCGGGGTCGGCGCCAGCTGGGCGATGAGGGTGCCGAACAGGCCGACGACGCTGCCGGCCAGCCGGTCTCCGAGCGGAGCGGGGTAGGAGTGCGCGGAGGCGGCGAGGACGCCGAGGAAGGGCAGGATCACGGGCCCGCACCCCTCCGTCGGGCCGACGGCCGTCGCCGAGGCATGCCGCAGGTCACTCTCCGGCACCCCCAGCAGGCGGCGCGGCACGTGGAACAGGTGGGTGCGGAACCGCTCCGGGTAGTCCACCGCGTACGGGCGCGCCGTGTCGTACAGGACCAGCCCGCCCGGCGGCACCTCCGCGCGGCGGCCGTCCTGCTCCAGGACGGCCCGGCCCGACACCTGCACGCCGACCCCGACCTGCGGCTCGCTGCGCGGGGTCCGCGCGATCAGTGCCGCCGTGCGGGAGAGCCGGGCCGCGTCGGCCTCCAGCGTGGAGATCCGGACGTACCCGAGCCGGCGCGACTCCAGGAGTCCGTCGAACGGCCGCCCGGTGAGCGGGCGCACCTCCAGCGGCACCAGCGACCGCGACACCGCTCCGCCCCAGAAGGCCGCCTTGTCACCGTCCGCGACCGACGCCGTCGTCATCCGCAAGCTCATGTGACCGCCCTTCCGCCGGAGTCCTGCGCACTCTCAGCGTGGCCCGCGGGCGCGGCGGGCCGGTAGGTCATCTGACTGTCGTCTTGGGGCGGTGCGTCCCGAAGCCCGGCGCGCTGCTCGGGGAGAGCCGGTCGGGCGGGTGTTTCCCCAGGTCAGCCGCCGTCGAGGGCGTGGGCGAGGGCGGCCCTCGTGGTGATGCCGAGCTTCGGGAAGATCTTGTAGAGGTGGGCGCCGACGGTGCGGGGCGACAGCTGGAGCTGCCGGCCGATCTCCTTGTTGGTCAGGCCGGTCGCGGCCAGCCGGGCGATTCGCAGTTCCTGGCCGGTCAGCCCGGACGGTTCCGTGGCCGGTCCGTCCTGCGGCAGGGCCACCGAGTCGCCCGCGGCCCGCAGTTCCTCCTCGCACTGCGCCGCCCAGGGGGTGGCCCGCAGCCGGCGGAACGCGTGGTGGGCCGCGCGCAGCACCTCCCTGGCTCCGGGCCGGTGGCGGCGGCGCAGCCACGCGCCGTGGGCGAGCCTCAGCCGTGCGAGGTCGAACACCCACTGCTCGGCGCCCGGCACGGCGTACGCGGCGCGGTAGGCGGCCTCGGCCCCGTCGTCGTCCGCGGCCAGGGCGGTGGCGGCCGCGCACAGGAAGGCGTGACGGCCGGAGATCTCCGCCGAGCGCGCCTCGGCTCCGGCGGCGAGGTGGGCCCGGGCCTCGTCGTGCCGCCCGGTGTGCACGGCGGCCGTCACCAGGTCGAGGGCCAGCGTGTGGTGCCACGGCCGGCCGCCGGGCAGGCGCCCGGGCGGGGTGAGCTCGCAGAAGTGCGCGTACGCCTCCTCGTAGCGCCGGTGGGCGAGCGCGGCCAGGCCGCGCAGGTGGGTCAGGCGGTCGAGGACGTACCGCATCCGGGCGCGCGTGGCGGCCGGCCCGATGGTCCGCTCGATCTCCTGGAGCCCGGCCTCGTCACCCCGGCCGGCCAGGAAGTGGGCGTGGTACAGGCGGAACATCAGGCCGTTGGTGCGGTAGCCGAGCTCGTCCGCCGTCTCGGCCTCGCGCAGGCAGACGGCCGCGCGGTCCCAGTGTCCGAGCAGGTAGTCCTGGTGGGCTCTGGCCTTGGCGACCGAGCCCTGGGTGGCGTAGCCGTACAGCCCGGAGAAGCGCTGCCACAGGTCGGTGTCGGGGCTGTCGAGCGCCGAGGCGGTCCAGAGCAGGAGCCAGGCCGCGCCGGCCTCCTGCTCCTCGGTCATGCCGTCGGCCGCCGCCCGCAGCGCGGCGGCCGTGTCCGGGCCGGGCTCGGTCCAGGCCCGCAGGCACAGCCGGCCCACCTCGGAGACGTCGTCCCGGTGCCGTTCCAGGGCGCGCCAGGCCCAGGGGTCGTCCGTGTACGTCGCGGCGAGGAGGAGTTTGAACCAGGCCTGCTCGACCAGCCCGCCGAAGGTGTCGGCGCCCGGCGTGGTCAGCGCGTCGAGGGCGGCGGGCAGCAGCGCGGCGGAGGACTCGAAGTCGATGTGGTGGCTCTGGTCGGCGTAGACCACCGCGTACGAGAACAGCGGGGCGACGTCCTGCGGAACGGTGCCGGTCTTCAGTTCCTCCACCAGGGCCGCGGCGTGGCGCAGCTGCCCGCCGCGGGCCGACATCACCGCGGCCCGGGTGAGCCGGCGGACGCGGTCGCAGGAGCTCGGGCTGAGGGCGGCGGCGCGTTCCAGCAGGAGTGCGCCCTCCGCCTCGCCGCCCCGCTGGGCGAGGTCCCGGCCGGCCTCCTGGAGGCGGTGCGCGAGGTCCTCGTCGGGCAGCAGAGCGGCGGCCGCCTCATGGACCAGCCGCCGGGGGTCCTCCGGTGCGAGGGCGCCGGACAGCGCGCGGTGGGCCTCCCGGCGCTCGGTGTCGGAGGCGGCGGAGACGACGGCGGTGCGGACCAGGGGGTGCCGGAACACCAGCTGTCCGGCCGGGTCGAGCCGGGCCAGGCCCTCCCCCTCGATCCGTTCCAGGATCTCCCGCGCGTTCTCGTCCGCGAGGACGCGGAGCCACTCGGCGCTGCCGTGGTCCGGGCCGGTGGCCAGGGCGCCGAGCAGCAGGAGGCGGCCGACCTCCGGCGTGACCGTTCCGAGCCGTTCGGCGAACATCCGCTCCAGCTTGCGTCCCAGGGGCAGCCGTTCGGGCAGCGGAGCGGCTCCCCGCTGCTGGGCGTCGGCCAGCTGGCGCGGCAGCTCGACCAGCGCCAGCGGGTTCCCGGCCGCCTCGGCCAGGACGCGCTCCTTGGCGGGCGCCGCGAGTTCGGGGTAGCAGGTGCCCAGCAGCAGGGCCGCGTCCTCCCGGGGCAGGGCCGGGACGTCCACGGCCTCGGCCGACCAGGTCTGGGCGGCCCGCCCGTGCGGGCGGGAGGCCCCGACGATCACCACCGGCAGCTCGGCGCAGCGCCGCTGCAGGAAGGCGAAGACGGTCGTGCTCGACGAGTCGATCCAGTGCAGGTCGTCCAGGATCAGCAGCACGGGAGCGGCCCGCACCGCCTGTTCCAGCAGGGTCAGCGTCGCGGCGCCGACGGCGAAGCCGCTCGGAGTCCCGGAGCGGACACCGAAGGCGCTGTCCAGGGCCTCCCGCTGGTGTGCGGAGAGCGCGTCGGAGTGCTGGCACAGCGACCAGAAGGCCTGGTGGAGGGCCCCGAACGCGAGGTCCGTCTCGGCCTCGGTACCGATCGCGCGCAGGACCGTGAACCCGCGCTCGCGCGCCGCGCGCTCCACCCAGGCCGTCAGCGTGCTCTTGCCGGCGCCGGCCTCTCCGCGCAGCAGGACGGTGGACCCGCTGGCGCCGTCGACGGCCTGGACCAGCGCCGCGGTCAGCAGTTCCGTCTGCCGCTGCCGGCCGACCAGGACCGGAAAGCGCCTGTCCTCCGCCACTGGTTCCTCTCCCTCGGGCCGGCCGCTCCGCTCACCGGTCACCCAAGGTTACCGCCCGCCGGTAGGGCCGTTCCCACGCTGGTGGAGCCCCGGATCCAAGCGTTCCGGCGGCTCGAGGGGCACCGTCGCGCCTGGTGGCGGCCGCCCGGGCGGGAGCGGAACGCCCTGGTCACTCGCGGTAGAGCAGGACGGTGAGTCCGGCCAGGACGGCGCTGGCGACCAGGGCCCAGGCGATCTGCCCGTGCAGGACCAGGAGCGCGCCGGGGGCCGCTCCGGCGAGCATGGTGACGACGGAGAGGAGCTTGCGGCGCTGGCGGGGCGCGGTGCCGCCGGCCGGGCGGGAGTCGGCGGCCAGGCCGGTCAGGGTGAGGGTCAGCACGGTGGTGGTGAGGTCCGGGATGCCCAGGCCCCGCACGGTGGCGTTGCGGATGCCCATCGCCAGGGCGAGCAGGGCGATCACCACGTACTGCGCCGGCCCCTCGGGGCTGTGGACGAAGAGGACGGCGGCGGCCGCGGCGTGCAGCACGGCCTCCAGGACGAAGGCCGCGCGCAGCCGCGCGGGGCGCCGGGTCCCGCTCTGCCGGGTCGCGATCCGGCCGGCCACCCCCGCGCCGAGGAGGAAGGCCGCGAGGGAGGTCAGGGAGCCGGCGACGGAGAATCCGGGCGCTCCGGCGAGGGCGAAGGCGATGACGACGACGTTGCCGGTCATGTTCGCGGTGAAGACGTGGCCGAGGCCGAGGTAGCTGATGGCGTCGATCAGGCCGCTGACCAGGGTGAGGGCGAACAGGGCCAGGGCCAGCGGGTGGCGGTCGTGGATCTGCGGTCCGGACGGCTGCGGCGACGGGGGTGTGGTCACGACGGCTCCTCGTGCGGAAAGGGGGGTGCGGGCGGGGGCGGGGCCGGGGGGGCCGCCCCCCCGCCCCCGGGGCGCCGCCCGCCCCCCCCCACGACCACACGGCGGAAGTCAACGCGGGGCGCGCGCCGCCGCGGCGGCCCCCGGG
>NZ_JBEXWT010000170.1:5399-7946 GCF_040629945.1 Kitasatospora sp. NPDC005856
GGGCGGGGGGGGGGGGGTGGTGGTCCGGGGGGGCCCCGGGGGGGTGGGGGGGGGGGGGGGGGGGGGCGCCGCCCGGGCCTCGACGACGGGCCCGGGCGGCGCTTCCCCGCAACGGAACTGACGTAGCGTCAGAAGAAGCAGGGGTCCATCGGCACCTGGGACTGCCCGGGGAGGGCGAGGCCGCGGGCCGTGCGCCAGGCCTGCTGCTCGCCGGAGGCCGCCACGGCCTCCAGGACGCCCTCGGCCTGGTGGACGCCGGCCAGGCCGGGCGCCGGGGTGGCGTGGTAGCCGCCGAAGCGGGTGACCGGGCTCCAGGACGGCGACACCTCCGGCAGCTCCGGGGCCAGGCCCTGGTGCTCCGCGGTGGCGTGGACGATGCGGCCGCCGACGACGGTCAGCACGGACTCGATGTGCGGGATGTCCGCCTCGGGCACCGTGAAGTAGTCGGCGCTCAGCAGCGCGAGGTCGGCGTAACTTCCGACTGTCAGACGGCCCTTGACGTCCTGCTCGCCGGTGAGGCGGGCACCGCCGAGGGTGTAGAGCTCCAGGGCCTGCTCGCGGCCGAGGCGGTTGTGCTCGGCCGCGAGGCGCCGCCCGGAGACGGCCCGCCCGGAGACCAGCCAGTGCAGGGCGACCCACGGGTTGTAGGAGGAGACGCGGGTGGCGTCGGTGCCCGCGGCGACGGTCAGACCGCGGTCGAGCATCGCGCGCAGCGGGGGCGCCTCGGCGGCGGCGGGGGCTCCGTAGCGGGAGACGAAGGCCTCGCCCTGGAAGGAGAGCCGGTTCTGGACGGAGACGGCGCCGCCGAGGGCGGCGATGCGGTCGAGGCTGTCGGGGCTGACGGTCTCGGCGTGGTCGAAGAGCCAGCGGTTGCCCTGGGGGAAGAGGCCTTCGGCGGCGAGCTTCTCGAAGACGGCGAGGTCGCGGCGGATGGTCTCGTCGTAGGTGGCGTGCAGGCGGAAGCCCCAGCCGTTCTCCATGAGCAGCCGGACGGCCTTCTCGAACTCGCTCTCGTAGGCGCCCAGTTGCGGCCGGGGCTCGGTGAAGTTCTCGAAGTCGGCGGCGGCCCAGGTGAGGTTCTCCCCCGCGCCGTTGAGGCGCAGCCACTCGTCACCCTCGCCGGGGCGGACGGTCTCGACCCAGCGGGTGAGGTCGTCGAGCTCCTGGCCGGCGGTCTGCGGGAACAGGTGGTAGGCGATGCGCAGGCTCAGCTCGCCGCGGCGGGCGAGCTCCATGACGGTGCCGTAGTTCTCGGGGAAGCTCTGGAAGCCGCCGGCGGCGTCGATCGCGGAGGTGAGGCCGAAGCGGTTGAGTTCGCGCAGGAAGTGGCGGGTGGAGCCGATGCGGTCGGCCTCGTCGAGCGTGGGGGCCTTGGCGAGGGTCGAGTAGAGGAGCAGGGCACCGGGGGCGGCGATCAGCAGGCCGGTGGGCTCGCCGTCGTGTCCGCGCACGATCTGGCCGCCGGCCGGGTCGGGGGTGTCCCGGGTGAAGCCGGCCGCGCGCAGGGCCGCCTTGTTGAGCAGGGCCGACTGGTAGAGGTGCAGGACGAAGACGGGGGTGTCGGGGGCCGCGGCGTTGAGCTCGGCCAGGGTCGGCAGGCGCCGCTCGGCGAACTGGTCGGCCGACCAGCCGCCGACCACCCGCACCCACTGGCCGGGCGGGGTGCGCTCGGCCTGCAGGCGCAGCATCGCCAGGGCCTCGCGCAGCGTCGGGACGCCGTCCCAGCGCAGCTCCAGCACGTAGTTGAGGCCGCCGCGGATGACGTGCAGGTGCGCGTCGTTCAGCCCCGGCACGACCCGGCGCCCGAGCGCGTCGACCACCCGGGTGCCGGGGCCGACCAGCGGCACGACGTCCGCGTCGTCGCCGACCGCCTGGATCAGACCGTCGCGCATCGCCACGGCCGTGGCCTGCGGGCGGCGCGGATCGTTGGTGAACACCTTGGCGTTGCGTACGACGAGGTCGGCGGGCTGCTCGGGAGTGCCGGGACGGACCCCGGCAACGGGCATGGTGGACAAGGGAAGTCCCTTCCTTCGGTGGTGTTTCGGCGCGGGGCCTCCCAGCGAACGTAGACAGCCGACGGCGGGCCGGGTTCTCCGCAGCGCATCGCCAGTTGCCTGGCAGCGCACTTCGGCGCCGCCGCCGGCTCGGTGAGCGTGGCCGTGGTCGGCGGTGCGTTGTGGGAACAGTCCCGGGCGCCCAGCGAGCAGAACCTTCCGTCCGGAGCGGGCTAATGTCGTCGACGTGACCCCCGCCGATCCGGCCGGGCGTCCGACGCAGTGTCAACTACCTGCGCAACTCCCCGCATTCACGAACACAGAGGAACCATCATGGTTGACTTCGCGAACGTCCACGCCGCTCCGAGCCCGGACCTGCTGACCCCGGACAACGCGATGATGCTCTTCGTCGACCACCAGCCGCAGATGTTCTTCGGCACCGGCAGCGGCGACCGCACCGCCATCATCAACGCCACCGTCGGCCTGGCCAAGGCCGCCAAGGTCTTCGACGTCCCGGTGGTGCTCTCCACCGTCGCCGCCGAGTCCTTCTCCG
>NZ_JBEXWT010000171.1:0-7806 GCF_040629945.1 Kitasatospora sp. NPDC005856
TCGGCGAAGACGGGTGAGGTGTCGAGGAGTTCGAGGCCCATGCCGGGCCACTGGGTGCCGTGGCCGGGGAACACGAACACCGTCTTCCCCGGGACACCGCTGCCCCGGACGAGTCGGCTGTCCGGCTGATCGGCGGCCAACGCCCTCAGCCCGTCGAGGAGTTCGCCGCGCGTGGTGGCGACGACGGCGGCGCGCTGGGCGAAGGCGGTGCGGGTGTCGAGCGCGGCGGCGACGGCGGCGGGTGTGAGGTCGGGGTGGGCCTCGACGTGGTCCGCCAGCCGTCCGGCGTGCCGGCGCAGAGCGGCCGGGGTCCTGGCCGAGAGCGGCCAGGTGATCGGCGCCGCGTCGGACGAACCGGCCGCCTCTTGGGGTTCCCCGGCCGGGGCCACCGGCGGTGCGGCGGGGGCCTGTTCGAGGATGACGTGGGCGTTGGTGCCGCTGATGCCGAAGGAGGAGACGGCGGCGCGGCGCGGCCGGTCGTCGGCGGGCCAGTCGAGGCTCTCGGTCAGCAGCTCGACGTGGCCCGTGCTCCAGTCGACGTGCGGGGACGGAGCGTCGACGTGCAGGGTACGCGGCATGACCCCGTGCCGCATGGCCTCGATCATCTTGATGATGCCGGCGACGCCGGCGGCGGCCTGGGTGTGGCCGATGTTGGACTTGACGGAGCCGAGGCGCAGCGGCCGGTCGGCGGGCCGGTCCTGGCCGTAGGTGGCGAGCAGGGCCTCCGCCTCGATGGGGTCGCCGAGCCTGGTGCCGGTGCCGTGGGCCTCGACCACGTCGACGTCGGCGGCGGTCAGCCCGGCGCCGGCCAGGGCCTGGCGGATCACCCGGCGCTGGGCGGCGGCACTGGGCGCGGTGAGCCCGTTGGAGGCGCCGTCCTGGTTGACGGCCGTTCCCCGGACGACCGCGAGGACCGGGTGGCCGTTGCGGCGGGCGTCGGAGAGCCGCTCGACCAGCAGCAGGCCGACGCCCTCGCTCCACACCACGCCGTCGGCGGCGGCGGCGAAGGACTTGGAGCGCCCGTCGGGGGCCAGGCCGCGCTGACGGCTGAACTCGACGAAGGCGTTCGGGGTGGCCATGACGGTCACCCCGCCGGCGAGGGCGAGGTCGCACTCGCCGTTGCGCAGCGCGCGGGCGGCCAGGTGCAGGGCGACCAGCGACGAGGAGCACGCCGTGTTGACCGTCAGCGCGGGCCCGGAGAGGTCGAGTGCGTACGACACCCGGCCGGACGCCACGCTCGTCTGGGTGCCGGCGAGCAGGAACCCCTCGAAGCCGTCGGGTGCGGCCTGCATGAGCCGGTTGCCGTAGTCGTCGTACATGACGCCGGTGAAGACGCCGGTGTGGGTGCCGCGCAGGGCGGCGGGGTCGATGCCGGCGTTCTCGAGGGTTTCCCAGGCGGTTTCGAGGAGGAGGCGTTGCTGGGGGTCGGTGGCGAGGGCCTCGCGGGGGCTCATGCCGAAGAACTCGGGGTCGAAGTCGGCGGCGTCGTAGAGGAATCCGCCGTGGCGGGTGTAGCTGGTGCCGGGGTGGTCGGGGTCGGGGTGGTGGAGGGTGTCGAGGTTCCAGCCGCGGTCGGTGGGGAACTCGCCGATCGCGTCGACGCCGTCGGTGACCAGTCGCCACAGGTCTTCGGGGGAGCGGACGCCGCCGGGGTAGCGGCAGGCCATGCCCACGATCGCGATCGGCTCGTCGTCGCGCACCCGGGTGGCCGTGACCTCGTCCGCGCGGTCGGTGCCGGTGATCCGCTCGCCGAGGTACCGGGCGAGCGCGGCGGCGGTCGGGTGCTCGAACACCACGGTGGCGGGCAGCCGGAGGCCGGTGGCCGCGTTGACGCGGTTGCGCAGTTCGACGGTGGTCAGGGAGTCGAGGCCCTGTTCGCGCAGGGCCCGGTCCGGTTCGACCGTGCCGGGGTCGTCGTGGGCGAGCACCACGGCGGCCTTGGCGCGGACGAGGTCGAGCAGTGCCGCCTCCCGCTCGGCCGGGGGCAGCCCGGCGATCCTCCGGGCGGATGCGGCGGGTCGCGCGGCGGTACCGCGGACGCCGGTGCGGGGCAGCAGGCGGCGCAGCAGCGGGGGGACCTCGCCCCGCTCGTGCTCCGCCCGGACGGCCGCGAGGTCGAGCCGGGCCGGCAGTGCGACCGGACGGTCCGCGGCGAGCGCGGCGTCGAACAGGGCGAGCGCGTCCTCGGCGGGCATCGCGGCGAGCCCGCCGCGGCGCAGCCGCGTCTGGTCGGATTCGCTGATCCGCCCCGCCATGCCGGAGGAGTCGGCCCACAGGCCCCAGCCGAGTGAGACGGCGGGCAGGCCGCGGGCGCGGCGGTGCCGGGCGAGGGCGTCGAGGAAGGCGTTGGCGGCCGCGTAGTTGGCCTGGCCGGCGCCGCCGAGGGTGGCGATCGCGGAGGAGAACAGCACGAACGCGGAGAGCGGCAGCTCGCGGGTGAGCAGGTGCAGGTTCCAGGCCGCGTCGGCCTTGGGGCGCAGGACGGCGTCGGTCCGCTCGGGGGTGAGGGAGGTGACGGTCCCGTCGTCGAGGACGCCGGCGAGGTGGACGACGGCGCGCAGCGGCCGGTCCGCGGGGACGGCGGCCAGCACCGCGGCCAGCGACCGGGGGTCGGCGGCGTCGGCGGCGGTGACGGTGACCTCGGCGCCCAGGGCGCGCAGTTCCTCGGCCCGCTCCGCGGCCCCGTCGGCGTCGGGGCCGCGGCGGCTGACGAGGACGAGGTGCCGCACCCCGTGGGCGGTCACCAGGTGCCGGGCGAGCAGGGCGCCGAGGCCGCCGGTACCGCCGGTGAGCAGTACGGTGCCGTCGAGGGCGGGGCCCGCGGTGACCGTGCCGCCGGTCGCCGGGTGGTCGCCGGGCGGCTCGGCGGTGGTGAGCGGGGCGAGCCGCGGGACCTTCACCGACCCGGCGCGGAGCGCCAGTTGGGGCTCGCCGGTACTGACGGCGGCGGGGACGGCCCGGGTCGAGGCCGGGTCGTCGTCCAGGTCGAGCAGGACGATCCGGTCGGGGTGTTCGGTCTGCGCGGACCGGACGAGGCCCCAGACGGTGGCGGTCGCCGGGGACGGTGCGGGCGCCGTGTCGTCCACGGCGACCGCGCCCCGGGTGGTGATCACCAGCCGTGCGTCGGCGAGGAGTTCGTCGGCCAGCCACTCCTGGACGAGTGCCAGCGCCTGCCCGGTGAGCCGGTGCGCGGCGGCCGCGGGACCGTCGGCGTCCGCGGGACCGTCGGCGGCCTCGTCCGGCCGGCCGTCGTCGTCAGGTCCGGCGTCGTCGGCGTGCAGCGGTCCGGCGAGGACGAGGTCGGGGACGGGGGCGCCGCCGGCGACGGCCTCGCGCAGCGCGGCGAGGTCCGGGTAGGAGTGCGCGGCCGGGCCGTCCGTCGGCCGCGCGTCGCCGAGCAGGGCCCACCGGGCGGCCTCGGGCGCGCCGAGCGGCAGCGGCCGCCATTCCACGGCGTACAGGTCCCGTACGGTCCGTGCGGGGGCGAGCCGGTCGACGGCGACGGGCCGCAGGGCGAGGGTGCCGGCGGCGAGCACCGGGCCGCCGGTCCCGTCGGCGACGGTCACCTCGACGGTGTCGGCGCCGGCCGGGGCCAGCCGGACGCGGAGCGCTTCCCCTGCCGAGGAGCCCGGGCCCGCAGCCGGACCGGAGCCCGGACCGGAGCCCGTGCCGGCTTCCACCGTCCCGGTGGTGAAGCCGGTCCAGGAGAACGGCAGGGACATCCGCCCGGAGTCCTCCCGGAGCAGCCCGGTGGAGGCCAGCGGGTGCAGCGCGGCGTCGAGCAGTGCCGGGTGCGGTGCACCCCGCCCGGTGTCCGTCCCCAGCTCGGCCGGGACGGTCAGCTCGGCGAACAGTTCCTCGCCCAGCCGCCAGGCGGCCCGGACGTTCCGGAACGCCGGTCCGTACTCGTAGCCCTGCGCGTGGAGGCGGTCGTACAGCTCGGCGACGTCGAGTTCGGCGGCGCCGTGCGGCGGCCACTGACCGTCCGGGAACGGGTCCGCAGCCGCGCGGGGGCCGTCGGCCGTACCGGCCGAGACGAACCCGGCCGCGTGCCGGGTCCACTCCGCGCCGCCCTGGCGCGCGTACAGCCGCACCGGGCGTCGCCCGGCTCCGTCGGCGGCGCCCACGACGACCTGGAGCCGGACCTCGCCGTCCTCGGGGACGGCGAGCGGCGCCTCCAGGGTGAGTTCGTCGACGGTGTCGCAGCCCACCTCCGACCCGGCCCGTACGGCGAGGTCCAGCAGCGCGGTGCCGGGCAGCAGGACGGTGCCGCGCATCGCGTGGTCGGCCAGCCAGGGCCGGGAGGCGGTGGACAGCCGCCCGGTGAACACGTGCCCGTCGCCGTCGGCGAGTTCCGTCACGGTGTCCAGGAACCGGTGCCCGAGGGCACTGGTGCCGCGTGCGGCCGGCTCGATCCAGTAGCGCTGCCGCTGGAACGGGTAGGTCGGCAGGTCGAGGGCGTCCGTCGGGGCGCCGCGCAGGACGGCCCGCCAGTCCACCCGTACGCCCTGGGCGTGCACCCGGCCGAGCGCCGCCGCGAACCGGTCCCAGCCGCCGTCGTCACGGCGCAGCGACTCGGCGACCACGGCGCCGGCGGTGCCCGCCGCCTCCACGGTCTGCTCGATCGCCTGGGTCAGCACCGGGTGCGGGCTGATCTCGACGAAGGTGCGGTAGCCCTCGGCCGCCAGCTCCCGGATCACCGGCTCGAACTCGACCCGGTGGCGCAGGTTGCGGTACCAGTACCCGGCGCCGGTCTCGAACGGCTCCTGCCGGACCCCCTGCACGGTGGAGCGGAAGGCGGTGTGCGGCGTGCGGGGGGCGATCGGCGCGAGCACCTCCGCCAGCCGGTCCCGGACGGCCTCCACGTGCACGGTGTGCGAGGCGTAGTCGATCGGCACCCGCCGGGACCAGACGCCGGTCTCGGCGCAGTGCGCGGCCAGCTCCTCCAGGGCGGCGAGGTCGCCGCCGACGACGGTGGAGGAGGGGCCGTTCAGCGCGGCGACGGTCAGTCGGCCGTCCCAGCGGGCGATCAGTCCGGTCACCTGCTCGGGGGAGCCGGCTACCGACAGCAGGCCGCCGGTGTGCGCCAGCGGCAGCAGCTCCCTGCCGCGCAGCGCGACCACCCGCGCGGCGTCCGGCAGCGACAGCGCGCCGGCGACGTACGCGGCGGCGATCTCGCCCTGGGAGTGGCCCATCACCGCGTCGGGCTCCACCCCCGCGGCCCGCCAGAGTGCGGCGAGGGCCGCCACCACCGCGAACGTCGTGCACTGGATCACGTCCGACCGGTCCATCCCGGGAGCGCCCGGTGCACCGGCCAGGACGTCGCGCACCGACCAGTCCAGGTACGGCTGGAGGGCGTCGGCGCAGGCGAGGAGTTCCGCCCGGAAGACCGGCGAGGCCTCCATCAGTTCGGCGGCCATGCCCGCCCACTGGGAGCCCTGTCCGGGGAAGACGAACACGACCTTGCCCCGGTCGGCCGCCGTCCCCCGTTCGACGCCGGGCGCCGGTTCGCCGTCGGCGAGCGCGTCCAGGCCGGCCCCCAGGGCGGCCCGGTCGGTGCCGGTGAGGACGGCGCGGTGGGCGAAGGCGGGGCGGCCGGTGGCGAGGGCCCGGCCGATGCCGGCCAGCGCGTGGTCCGGGGCCGTGCCGAGGTGCCGGCGCAGCAGGTCGGCCTGGGCGCGCAGGCCCTGCTCGTCGGGCGCCGAGACCAGCCACGGCACGGCGGTGTCGGCGCCGGTGGCGAGCACCGGGCGGTCGCCGTCCCCGGCGGCCCCGGCCGGTTCGCCGCCGGCCCGGACCTCGGGCGCCTCTTCGAGCACCAGGTGGGCGTTGGTGCCGCTGATCCCGAACGAGGACACCGCGGCCCGGCGGACGGCGGTGTCGGGCCACGGGCGCGGCTCGGTCAGCAGCCGTACGGTGCCCGCCGACCAGTCGACCTGACGGGTCGGCCGGTCCACGTGCAGGGTGCGCGGCAGCGACCGGTGGCGCATCGCCATCACCATCTTGATGATGCCGCCGACACCCGCCGCGGCCTGGGCGTGCCCGATGTTGGACTTCAGGGACCCCAGCCACAGCGGGGCGTCCGCGGGCCGGTTCCGTCCGTAGGTGTCGATCAGGGCCTGGGCCTCGATGGGGTCGCCGAGCCGGGTGCCGGTGCCGTGCGCCTCGACGGCGTCCACGTCGGCGGGGCCGAGCCCGGCGTCGGCGAGTGCCTGCCGGATGACCCGTTCCTGGGACGGTCCGTTGGGCGCGGTCAGCCCGTTGCTCGCCCCGTCGGAGTTGACGGCGGAGCCGCGGATCAGGGCGAGGACGCGGTGCCCGTTGCGGCGGGCGTCCGAGAGCCGCTCCAGCACCAGCATCCCGGCGCCCTCGGCCCAGGCGGTGCCGTCCGCGCCGTCGGAGAAGGCCTTGCACGTGCCGTCGGCGGACAGTCCCTGCTGCCGGCTGAACTCGACGAAGATCCCGGGGGTGGCCATCACGGCCACGCCGCCCGCGAGCGCCAGCGGGCAGTCCCCGTTGCGCAGGGCCCGGGCCGCGAGGTGCAGGGCCACGAGCGAGGACGAGCACGCGGTGTCCACGGTGAGCGCGGGGCCCTGGAGGCCCAGGGTGTACGCGATCCGGCCGGACGCGACGCTCGCGGTCGTACCGGTCAGCAGGAAGCCCTCCAGGCCTTCGGCGCCCTCGGTCAGCCGGGGGCCGTACTCCTGGGACATCGCGCCGACGAACACGCCGGTCTGGCTGCGGCCCAGCGACAGCGGGTCGATGCCGGCCCGTTCCAGGGCCTCCCAGGACACCTCCAGCAGCAGCCGCTGCTGGGGGTCCATCGCCTGGGCCTCGCGCGGGCTGATGCCGAAGAACGCGGGGTCGAACCGGTCGGCGTCGGCGAGGAACCCGCCGCGGCGCACCGAGGAGGTGCCGGAGGCCGCCGACTCGGGGTCGAACAGGGCGTCGAGGTCCCAGCCCCGGTTGTCCGGGAAGTCGGAGGTCGCGTCCGTCCCGGTCTCCACCAGCCGCCACAGCTGCTCGGGCGTGCGCACACCGCCGGGGAACCGGCAGGCCATGCCGACGATCGCGATCGGGTCGTCCGCGGCCGGCCCGTCCGTCGTGGAGCCGGTCCCGCGCCCGGCGGCGGGTGCGGCGGTTCCGGGCGCCTCGGCGAGGCGGTCGCGCAGGTGCTCGGCGAGGCGCTGCGGCGTCGGGTGGTTGAACAGCAGTGCGGAGGGCAGCTCCAGGCCCGTGGCCGCCACCAGCCGGTCGCGCAGCTCCACGGCGAGCGAGGAGTCGAAGCCGAGTTCCTTGAACGAGCGGCCGGAGGTCAGCGCCTCGTCGCCGGTGTGGCCCAGGACGGCGGCCGCGTTCCGGTGCACCAGGTCCAGCAGTGCCCGGCGCCGTTCGGAGGGCGGCAGCGCGGTCAGGGCGTCGGACGCCGAGGGCGGGGCGGCGGTGTCCGGCTCCTGCGCCCGCGGGTCCTGCGCCGGTCCGCCGGTCGGGGTGTCGGCGGTGGTCCGCGGGCCGGCCCCGGGCGCCAGCCAGTGGCGGCGGCGCTGGAAGGGGTAGGTCGGCAGGGAGACGCGCCGGGGCTGCCCGTCCTCGAAGAGCCGGGCCCAGTCGACGTCCGCGCCGGCGGTGTGCAGCCGTGCCATCGCGGTGAGGAACGCCGTCCAGCCCGGCCGCTTGCGGTGCAGGGTGCCGGTGGTGACGGTCTGCGTACCGGTGTCGGTGGTGTCGGCGGTTTGTTGGATGGGGGTGGTGAGGACGGGGTGGGGGCTGGTTTCGATGAAGTGGGTGTGGCCGGTGTGGAGGAGG
>NZ_JBEXWT010000172.1:0-7782 GCF_040629945.1 Kitasatospora sp. NPDC005856
TGGAGGTGTTCGGCGAAGACGGGTGAGGTGTTGAGGAGTTCGAGGCCCATGCCGGGCCATTGGGATCCTTGGCCGGGGAAGACGAAGACGGTTTTTCCGGGGGTGCTGGTGCCTTGGATGAGTCGGTTGTGGGGTTGATCGGCGGCCAGTGCCTTGAGTGCGTCGAGGAGTTCGTCGCGGGTGGTGGCGGTGGCGGCGGCGCGGTGGGTGAAGGGGGTGCGGGTGTCGAGGGTGGTGGCGATGGTGGTGGGGGTGAGGTCGGGGTGGGTGTGGATGTGGTCGGCGAGTCGTCGGGCGTGGTCGCGTAGGGCGGTGGGTGACTTCGCGGACAGACGCCAGGTGACGGGGAGTTCGTCGTTGGTGGCGCCGGTGTCGTTGCTGCCGTCTTCGTGATCGCCGGTGGCGGGCGGTTCGGCGGGGGCCTGTTCGAGGATGATGTGGGCGTTGGTGCCGCTGATGCCGAAGGAGGAGACGGCGGCGCGGCGCGGCCGGTCCTCGGTGGGCCAGTCGCGGGCCTCGGTGAGGAGTTCCACCCGTCCGGCGTCCCAGTCGATGTGCGGGGACGGAGCGTCGACGTGCAGGGTGCGGGGCATGGTGCCGTGCCGCATGGCCTCGACCATCTTGATGATGCCGGCGACACCCGCCGCTCCCGCCGCATGGCCCATGTTGGACTTGATCGAGCCGAGGCGCAGCGGCCTGTCGGCGGGCCGGTCCTGGCCGTAGGTGGCGAGCAGGGCCTGGGCCTCGATGGGGTCGCCGAGCCGGGTCCCGGTGCCGTGGGCCTCGACCACGTCGACGTCGGCGGTGGTGAGTCCGGCGTTGGTCAGGGCCTGGCGGATCACCCGTTGCTGGGCGGGGCCGTTGGGCGCCGACAGTTGGCTGGTGGTCCCGTCCTGGTTGACCGCCGAGCCGCGGACGACCGCGAGGATCCGGTGGCCGTTGCGCAGCGCGTCCGACTGCCGCTCGACCAGCAGCAGGCCGACGCCCTCGCACCACGCCGTTCCGTCGGCGGCGGCGGCGAAGGACTTGGAGCGCCCGTCGGGGGCCAGCCCGCGCTGACGGCTGAACTCCACGAACGAGGCGGGTGTCGCCAGCACCGAGACGCCGCCGGCGAGGGCGAGGTCGCACTCGCCGTTGCGCAGCGACTGCGCGGCCAGGTGCAGGGCGACCAGCGAGGAGGAGCACGCCGTGTCCAGGGAGACGGCCGGGCCCTCCAGCCCGAAGGTGTAGGACAGCCGGCCGGAGAGGATGCTCGCCGAGTTGCCGACGATCAGGTAGCCCTCCAGGCTCTCGTGCCCGGCGACCAGGGTTCCGTAGTCCCGGTCGTGGGTGCCGGTGAAGACACCGGTCCGGCTGCCGCGCAGCGAGGAGGGGTCGATCCCCGCGTGCTCGAACACCTCCCAGCCGGTCTCCAGCAGCAGCCGCTGCTGCGGGTCCATCGCCAGCGCCTCGCGCGGGCTGATGCCGAAGAAGTCGGCGTCGAAGTCGGCGACGTCGTGCAGGAACCCGCCCGCACGTGTGTAGGAGGTGCCGAGGTGTTCGGGGTCCGGGTGGTACAGGGCGTCGAGGTCCCAGCCGCGGTTGTCGGGGAAGCCGGTGATGGCGTCCCGGCCCTCGGCCACCAGCTGCCACAGGTCCTCGGGGGACCGCACGTCGCCGGGGTAGCGGCAGGCCATGCCGACGATGACGATCGGGTCGTCGTCGGACCGGACCGCGGTGAGCGGCACGGCGGTGCTCCCCCGGACGCCGAGGAGTTCGGAGCGCAGGTGGCCGGCCATCGCGGCGGCGGTCGGGTAGTCGAACAGCAGGGTCGCCGGGAGGTCGAGCCCGGTCGCCTCGTGGAGCCGGTTGCGGAGGCCGACGGCGGTGAGCGAGTCGAAGCCCAGCTCCTGGAGCGGGCGGTCCGGATCGACGGTGTCGGTGGTCCGGTGTCCGAGCACGGCGGCGATCCGCCCGCGGACCAGCTCGAGGACGGTCCTGAGCTGCTCGTCCTCGGACAGGGCGCGCAACTGTCGTGCCCACGCGCGGTTGTCGACGGCGGTGGCGCCCGCGGCCGGGACCCGGACCAGGTTCCGGAACACCGGAGGCAGGGTCAACGCCCGTGAGTGCCTGCGGAGTTCGGAGTGGTCGAGTTCGACGGGCAGCAGTGCGCCGTGCCGTCCCCCGGACAGCGCCAGGCCGAACGCGGCGAGGGCGTGCCCGGTGGAGCGGGGCTTGAGCCCGTCGGGTGCGGCGGGCTCCGGCCTGGCCCGGTCCGCTTGCTCCTCCGGTGCCCAGCCGAGCGACAGGACGGGGTGTCCCTCGGCCCGCCGACGGTCGGCGAGGGCGTCGAGGAGCGCCCCGGCGGCGGCCCGGTCCGCCCGGCCGGGGGCGCCGAGGGCGCCGGCGGCGGACGAGAAGAGGACGAAGGCGCCGAGCCCGGCGCCGGCGGTGAGCTCGTGGAGGTCCCAGGCGAGCCCGGCCCGGACGCGCAGGGCGGCGTCGAGGTGCTCGGGGGTGAGGGCGGTGAGCGGGCTGCCGGCCTCCTCGACCGCGTGGACGACGGCGGTCAGCGGGCGTCCGTCCGGGACGGCGGCCAGCAGTGCGGTGAGGTCCGCGCGGTCGCCGATCCCGTCGGGCACCGTGGCCACGGTCGCCCCGAGGGCGGTGAGACCGGCGGTGTCGAGCGGCTCGGCCCCGGAGACGCGGGCGAGCAGCAGGTGGCGCGCGCCGTGTTCGGCGACCAGCTGCCGCAGGAGCGGCTCGGCGAGGTCTCCGTCGCCGGACAGCACCAGCACGGTGCCGTCGGGGTCGAGCGGCCCTGCCGGTGCCTCCTCGTCCCGCTCCGGTGCCCCGGGCGCGGCCGGCTCGGCGAGCGGCACGCGGACCAGCCTGGGCACGAGCAGCTCGTCGGCGCGGGCGGCGAACTGGTCCTCGCCGGCGGTCGGCAGCGCGCGCAGCACGGCCTCGGTGACCTGCTCCTCGACGTCGAGCAGCACGAACCGGCCGGGGTGCTCGTTCTGGGCCGAGCGCAGCAGGCCCCAGACGGCCGCCTGGCCGGGATCGAGGACATCCTCGGGAGCGTCGCCGTCGCCGTCGCCGTCGCCGTCGGCACCGGCACCGGCACGGCCACCGGCCGGGACCGCGCGGCGGGTGACGACCACCAGCCGGGAGCCGCCGAGGACTTCCTCGGCCAGCAGGTCCCGCACGGCGTCGAGCGCCCGGACGGTCTGTGCGACGGCGGCCGGGCCGGGCTCGGGCCCGCTGCCCGGGAGGGCCAGCAGGATCGCGTCCGGGGCGGGGTGCACGCCCTCCCGGACGGCGCGGGCGAGCGCCGCGAGGTCGGTGTGCCGCTCGGCGGGCAGGGCGGCGAGGGCCTCCTCGTCCTGGGCCTCCTCGTCCTGGGCCTCGGCGAGGACCGCCCAACGGGTCGCGGCCTCGGCGGACGGCGGCACCGGGACCCAGTCGAGCCGGTAGCCGGTGTCCGCGTCCGGGCCGTGGAGCCCGGCGGCCCGGACCGGTCCGAGCCGCACCGAGCCGACGGTGGCGACCAGGGTGCCGGAGCCGTCGTGGACCGCTGCCGAGGCGGTGTCGGGCCCGGTGCGGGTCAGTGCGACCCGGAGCGTCCGGGCTCCGGTGGTGTGGACGGTGACGTCCTGCCACGCGACCGGGGCGCGCAGCTCGTCGGCCGGGTCGCCGGTGGCGGCCAGGGCCGTCTGGACGAGGCGCGGGTCGAGCAGGTACCCGCCCTGCTCGGCGTCGTCGGGCAGCCGGACCTCGGCGTAGCCGGTGTCCCCGGCCCGCCAGGCGGCCCGCAGTCCGGCCAGCGGGGCGGCTCCGCCGTGGCCGAGGCCGGCGAGTCGGTCGGCCAGTTCCTCGGTGTCGACGGGGACGGCGTCGTCCGGGACCCGGCCGTCCACCGCACCGGCGCGGCCGCCCCCGGCGGCCGCGTGGCCCGGGCCGGTGAGGACGGCGTCGGCGTGGCGGATCCAGGGCTGCTCCGGGTCGTCGCCGGACCGGGAGTGGACGGTGACCCGCTGGACGTCGGCGGCACCGCCCTCCGGGCCGCCCGGGGTCACCGTGAGGTGCAGCCGCACCGGAGCGCCGTCGGTCAGGACCAGCGGCGCTTCCAGGGTGAGCTCCGCGACCCGGGTGAGCCCGCTCTCGGCCCCCGCCCGCAGGACGAGGTCCAGGAAGGCGGCGCCGGGCAGCACGGTGACGCCGTGCACGGCGTGGTCGGCCAGCCACGGGTGGGCGGCGGCGGTGACCCGGCCGGTGAGGATCCGGCCCTTTCCGTCGGGCAGTTCGACCGCTCCGCCGATCAGCGGGTGCCGGGCGGTGGAGCCGGACGAGGACGGGTTGTCCGTGGGGTGCAGCCACAACGACTGGTGCTGGAACGGGTAGGTGGGGAGGTCCACGCGGTCCGCCGGCCCGAAGAACGCCGACCAGTCGACCCGCACGCCGTGCGCGTGGAGCTGCCCGAGTCCGGCGGTCAGCTCGGCCGCCTCCGGCCGGTCCCGGAGCATCAGCGGGACGAAGAGGGCGTCGGGCGCGGACTCCGGCCCCGCCGCCGAGAGCACCGCGTCCGGGCCGATCTCGACGAACGCGGTGACGCCCGCGGAGCGCAGGCCGCGCACCGCGTCGGCGAACCGGACGGCCGCCGAGACGTGCCGCACCCAGTAGTCCGCCGACGCCCAGCCCTCGGCCGGACCGCCGGAGACCGTGGACACGGCCGCGATCGCGGGCTCCCGGTAGGCCAGGGACTCGGCGACCGTGCGGAACCGGTCCAGCATCGGGGCCATCAGCGGTGAGTGGAAGGCGTGCGAGACCCGCAGCGGGTTGGTCTTCCGCCCCTGCTCCGCGAAGTGCGCGACGATCCCGGCGACGGCGTCGCCGTCGCCCGAGACCACCACCGACTGCGGGCCGTTGACCGCGGCGAGCCCCACCGCGTCGGACAGCAGCGGCCGGACCTCCTCCTCGGTCGCCCGGATCGCGGCCATCGCGCCGCCCCCGGGCAGCTCCTGCATCAGCCGGCCGCGCGCGGCGACCAGCGTGGAGGCGTCGGCCAGCGACAGCACCCCGGCGACGTGGGCGGCCGCGATCTCACCGACGGAGTGCCCGGCCACGAAGTCCGGCCGCACCCCCCAGGACTCGACCAGCCGGAACAGCGCCACCTCGACCGCGAACAGCAGGGCCTGCGCGTTGCCGGTCCGCCGGACCGCCTCCTCGTCGGCGCCCCACAGCACCTCGCGCAGCGGAACCTCGTAGTGGCCGTCCAGTTCGGTCAGGACGGCGTCCAGCGCCTCGGCGAACACCGGGTGGGCCTCGTACAGGCCGCGGGCCATCCCCGGCCGCTGGGACCCCTGGCCGGTGAACAGGAAGGCGACCTTGCCGCCGAGGACCCGGCCCGGCGCGGTGCTGCCGTCGGCGACCGCGTCCAGGGCGGCGGACAGTTCCTCCCGGTCCGCGCCGGTCGCCACCGCCCGGTGGGTCAGCGCGGCCCGCTCCAGGGCCAGCGCCCGTCCGGCGGCGGCCAGGCGGTCGTCGGGCAGGGTCGCCAGGAACGTCCGCAGCCCGGCCGCCTGCGCGCGCAGGGCCTCCGGGGTGCGGCCGGAGAGCGGCCACGGCACCACCGGCGGTGTGGTCCCCTCCGCCGGGGCCGGCGCGGCGTCGGCGGCGGCCGGCTCCTCCAGGACGACGTGGGCGTTGGTGCCGCTGATGCCGAAGGACGAGACGCCCGCGCGGCGCGGCCGGTCGGTACGCGGCCAGGCCCGGCTCTCGGTGAGGAGCTCCACCCGCCCGGCGTCCCAGTCGATGTGCGGGGACGGAGCGTCGACGTGCAGGGTCCTGGGAAGGACCTCGTGGCGCATGGCCTGCACCATTTTGATGATGCCGGCGACGCCGGCGGCGGCCTGGGTGTGGCCGATGTTGGACTTGATGGAGCCGAGCCAGAGGGGCCGGTCGTCGGGCCGGTCCTGGCCGTAGGTGGCGAGCAGGGCCTCCGCCTCGATCGGGTCGCCCAGCTCGGTCCCCGTGCCGTGGGCCTCCATCGCGTCCACGTCGGACGGGCGCAGCCGCGCCTCCGTCAGCACCTGGCGGATCAGCCGCTCCTGGGAGGGACCGTTGGGCGCGGTGAGCCCGTTGGAGGCGCCGTCCTGGTTGACGGCCGTTCCCCGGACGACCGCGAGGATCCGGTGGCCGTTGCGGCGGGCGTCGGAGAGCCGCTCGACCAGCAGCAGGCCGACGCCCTCGCTCCAGGCGGCGCCGTCGGCGGCGGCGGCGAAGGACTTGGAGCGCCCGTCGGGGGCCAGGCCGCGCTGGCGGCTGAACTCGATGAAGGCGGCGGGGGTGGCCATCAGGGTGACCCCGCCGGCGAGGGCGAGGTCGCACTCGCCGTTGCGCAGCGCGCGGGCGGCCAGGTGCAGGGCGACGAGGGAGGAGGAGCAGGCCGTGTCCACCGAGATGGCCGGGCCCTCGAAGCCGAACACGTAGGAGAGCCGCCCGGAGGCCAGACTGCCGGCGCTCCCCGTCCCGAGGTAGCCCTCGAAGCCGTCGGGTGCGGCCTGGGTCAGCCGGTTGCCGTAGTCGTCGTACATGACGCCGGTGAAGACGCCGGTGTGGGTGCCGCGCAGGGCGGCGGGGTCGATGCCGGCGTTCTCGAGGGTCTCCCAGGCGGTTTCGAGGAGGAGGCGTTGTTGGGGGTCGGTGGCGAGGGCCTCGCGGGGGCTCATGCCGAAGAACTCGGGGTCGAAGTCGGCGGCGTCGTAGAGGAATCCGCCGTGGCGGGTGTAGCTGGTGCCGGGGTGGTCGGGGTCGGGGTGGTGGAGGGTGTCGAGGTTCCAGCCGCGGTCGGTGGGGAACTCGCCGATCGCGTCGACGCCGTCGGTGACCAGTCGCCACAGGTCCTCGGGGGAGCGGACGCCGCCGGGGTAGCGGCAGGCCATGCCCACGATCGCGATCGGCTCGTGCTCCTTGGACTCCAGCTCCTGGACGCGCGCCCGGGTCCTCTGGAGGTCGGCGGTCACGCGCTTGAGGTAGTCCCGCAGTTTCTCTTCAACCGTCATCGAATTCAGTCCTGTTCCCAAGCGGTGCCGAGCTCGTTGTCGATCAGGTCGAACATCTCCTCGTCGGTCGCCTCGTCGAGGGCGACGGCGAGTGAGTCGTCCGTGGCGTGTGGGGCGGAGTGTTCGGTAAGCAGCAGGCGCAACCGGGTGGTGAGCTCCTCACGGGCATCGTCGGAGACCGTCCGCAGGAGGCTCTCGAAGCGGTCGAGTTCGGCGAACGCCGTGGCGTCGTCCGTGACCTGACCGGAGCCCCCGCCCGACCCGGTGCCCGCGCCGTCGGCGGCCTCGCGGGCGAGGCGGTCGCCGAGGTGTTCGGCGAGCGCGCGGGGCGTCGGGTAGTTGAACGCCAGCGTCGCCGGCAGCCGCAGCCCGACGGCCGCGCCGAGACGGTTCCGGAACTCCACGGCGATCAGCGAGTCGAAGCCCAGTTCCTTGAGCGCCGAGTCCGGATCGATGCCCTCCGGCGAACCGTGCCCGAGTGCCGCCGCGATGTGCGCGCGGACCAGGTCCAGCAGCAGCGTGCCGCGCTCGTCCTCCGGGGCCTCGGCGAACCGGCGTGCCCAGTCGCTCGTCCCGCCCCCGGTGGCGCGCTTCTCCTTCGACGGCGCCAATCCGCGCAGGATCGACGGCAGTTCACCGAGTTCCGCTCGTTTGCGGAGGGTGGTTCGGTCGGTTCCGGTGAGGAGGAGGTGGGGGTGGGGGGTGGTGAGGGTGGTGTCGAAGAGGGTGAGTGCGGTGG
>NZ_JBEXWT010000173.1:0-7653 GCF_040629945.1 Kitasatospora sp. NPDC005856
CCCGCCTACGCCATGTACGTCGCGGCAGCCAAACTCCGCGAATTCGGCTGCACCAACGTCGCCGACCTCGTCGAGAAGAACGCCGACGAGCTGGCCACGCAGGTCATCCTCTCTGGGCTCGGCGGCCTGCGCAGCTGGGGCACAAAGACATTCGGAGCAAAGGCCGACATAGCCGGTGGAGCCGCTATTCGCCGCTGGTGGGGCGCCGATGTGCGAACCACCATGAACGGTGGCACCTACCTGGTTCCGGAGACGCCAGGCCTCATGGAGCGAATAAATCCTGGCTGCGGGCGAAAGAACTGCGGGCCCGTATCTGTGGCCACTGACCAGCTATTGGCAGGCAAGAACCCGCCGCCGGCGGCCCCTGCCGATACGCCACTTTATCGCCTGCAGCTGCAGGCCCTCGCCGGCTCAAAGCAGCCGTTTGTGCAGAAGGGGGGCCTGTCCGGAATCGTGAGCGACATGCAGGGCTGGGGAAATGGCTCTCGCGCGATCGTTATGGTCGAACCCACGGCGGCGGCCTCACAAAGGGGTACGCAAGGGCATTACTTCAATGTGATCAATGATAACGGGGTAGTTGTGTTCCTTGACGCGCAAACTAGTCGAGCGGCTCCTGAGGGTTGGCGCTACTACTACATCATGCGGACAAACTAGTCCCAACGAATCCTGGTCCGTCGCCCGAAGCTTCCCTCGGGCGACGGACCAGAAATCTTCTCCTGGATCTCGCGGAATTAGTCGAGTTGCCGCACCGCGTGGCATCCCACCCGTCCCTCATAGTAAGGTCGGCATCGTCAGATGGGTGGTGCCGCCTGTCGCGGCCATCGTCTCTGCGTGAGATCGGAGTCGGAATTGAATGTGAGCAAGGAGCAAGCCGTAGCTCTCATTGAGCATCTGCTGGTTGAGCGTCAGAGTAAAGGGTCATTGCCGGAACTCGCCGTCATCGGAGTTAATGAGACTCCTGTTGGATGGGTGGTGGCCTGGCAGTCTGCAGAATATAAGCGGAATCCAATTCCTGGAACAATGCTCATCGGTGGCGGACCGTATCTCGTCGACGGTGAGGATGGAAGTATCTGCGAAATTCCAGGAGAGACGTTCCGGACCGCGGACTGGCAATCAATTTACCGACAGCAGTTCAAAGGTGAACAGCCCCCTGACCCCGTCCTGGACTCCGTTCGGGCCACTCTCCGATCAGATGGCCAGATGGCCGCAATGCGCCTAGTGCGAAAAATTGCCCCCTCTTTCAGCGCCCTCGAAGCAAAAGCATATGTTTCGGCCGTTCAGGACAAAAGGAACCCGCCGGAAGAACTAGTGCGCAGGACTCGAAAGGTCGAATCCTACTCGCCGCTTCCGATCCGCAGGATTACAGGTCCGATAATTTGACGATGCCAACGGAAAACTGACCCTGCCACGAGAAGGAGCAGCATCGACGCGAGGAGGAACGGAGGCCGAGGCTCAGGCGCGGCTGGAGGCGACCCAAGCGTCCAACGCGCAGCTGCGTCCGTGCTGGACGTTCCGGGGCTCGATCGGCGGGAAGGCGGGCTCGAAGCTGACGCTGCGAGACAAGGCTGGACCGGGCCAGCTGGGGTGCCTCGAGTGCGCGCAGGCCTGTCGCCATCCTCCACCCGATGGGGCAGATCGCGGCCGTGCAGGCGCTCGGCCGGGCCGCCCGGCGAGGGGACCGCCGGATCGCCAAGGTGGCCACGTACATGATCCCGGCGATGTTGAAGCCCGGCGAGGATCCGCACGAGGCGCTGGCGGCCTCGAGTTTCGCCGGGGTCTGGCAGACCCTGCAGGCGCTCGCCGCGCTCGACGGCACGGTGGCCGAATCCGTGGAGGCCGCCCGTCGCCGGCTTGGCCGAAGCGGCGGCCGGGACACCGAGGCGGCCGGCCCCGGGAGCCTGATGCCGTGGTTGCACGTCACGGGACTCCCCGCACCGAAGCTGCCGGACTTCGCGCGGGCGATCACCCTGCAGGCGGTCCGGATGACCACCACGACCTGGGAGGAGTACATCGGCGCGGCCGAGGCGTACCTCGCCGAACACAAGGACCTCCTCGTCCCGCAGCCCCACCGCACCACCTCAGGTCTGCGTCTGGGAGATTGGATCAGCCACCAGCGCGCCTTCCACGCGGCGGGCCGCCTCAGCCAGGACCGAATCGCGCAGCTCGACGCGCTCGGGATGATCTGGGACGTTCCCGCCTACGAGCAGCAGATCCTCATCACCCAGCTGCGGGCGCACCGGGAACGGCACGGGCACCTGCGCATCGGCCGGGACTGCGTACAGAGCGGACCGGACGGGAAGCCGTACAAACTCGGCGAGATCGCCAAGACGCTTCGGGTCGCCTACGCCAAGGGCACCGTGCCCGAGGCCAAGGTCGAGGCCCTCACCGCGGAGGGCTTCCTCTGGGATCCGGCCGCCGCCGAGTGGAAGCAGTTCATCGCCGACCTCACCGCCTTCAAGCTGGCCAACAAGCACCTGGACGTACCGCAGAAGTACCAGGTGGACGGACGCAAGGTCGGCAGCAAAGTCGCCGAGTACCGCAACCGCACCGAACGACTGACCGCCACACAGACCGCCGAACTCAACCGCCTCGGCTTCATCTGGGACGCGCTCGAACACCGCTGGAAACAGATCATCAAGGCGCTGCGCCGCCTCAAACGGGAGTACGGGGGCCTGGAGTTCCCCCGCAGCCTCTACATCGACGAGCCGGGCTTCCTGCCCCAGGCATGGCTGTACCAGCGCGGCAGAGAAGCGGCAGCCGGCCAGCTCACCGCCGAACGGCTGCAGGACCTGATCGACCTCGGTTTCGATGCCCCTGTCCAACAGCCTGTGCGCAGTCCCGAACCTACTGTGACCAGCTCCGAGGTTCGGCTGGCGGGCAACGAATCCCTCTTGACTGACTCCCGGCCACCGAACGACCGCGGCTCCAGGGACGGGAGAGCGCCGGCACCTTCGCGTCTCAGGACGACGAATGATCCTCCGGATCACGGCGGCGACCGCGCTCCTCTCGACGAGCAGCCCGTCGACTCCCGCTCGGGCTGCTGAGCCGAACCTCGCGACCTGGAGCGCTCCTGCCGGGAACCTCCCGATCTGGACTGTCACCGGTCTCTGATCAGCAGGGGGAAGGCCGCCCGCGGAAGCCAACCGCAGTACTACCGATGAACGCCGTCGACTGGCGGCTTTGCCGCCTCCCAGTTTCCTGGTGACGCGGGGCGCGCGCGTGGCGGCCTGCCCTACGCTTCCAGCAACGGCCTTACCGTTATGGCGAATTGGGGCAGTTCACCGGATCGTGTGGCTTCTGCCGCGACACGCCGACGCGGCCCTACCTGGCCTCCTACGGTGGGACATCCGCCAACGCACTCACGTACGACGAACGATCACCGGTTTGATCGCAGCTTCGCCATGTCCTGGACCGGCGGCGCTCCCCGCGCCGGTTCCCTCCCGTCCCGGAAGGAGACATACCGTGCCGCAGACGCTGGTTGTGGGAGTCCACCTGGTCCTGATCGAGAACGGCCAGGTACTGCTCGGACAACGCACCAACACCACGTTCGCCTCCCACCACTGGCACGCTCCAGCCGGCCACCTCGAATCGGAGGAGTCCGTGCTTGCCGGTATGGCCCGCGAGGCCGACGAGGAACTCGGCATCACCATCCAGGAGGAGGACCTCGACCTGGTGCACACCCTCCACCACCTCGACGCCGACGACGGTGCCGGACGCCTCCAGCTGTTCTTCACCGCCCGCGCCTACAGCGGCACGATCACCAACCGCGAGCCGGACAAGTGCGCAGCACTCCGCTTCTGGCCACTGGACGGTCTTCCGGAGCCGATCGTCGGCTACACCCCCGACGCGCTGACGCAGATCGCCGCCGGCCGCCCGCTGTCCGTCGTCGGATGGCCGGCATGAGCGCGGCGAGCCGCCCGGCGCCCTCGGCGGGCGGGACACCCGTGGGAAGCGCGGAGACCCGGCTCGTGGTCGTCCGGGGAAACTCGGCGTCGGGCAAGTCGTCGGTGGCGGCGGGCATCCGGGACCGGTTCGGGCGGGGCCTGGCCGTGGTCGCGCAGGACAACCTCCGCCGGATCGTGCTGCGCGAGCGGGACCGGCCCGGCGGCGCGAACATCGGCCTGATCGACACCGTGGCCCGGTATGCCCTGGGCGTACGCATCGGCGACGATGGGTGGGTCTGTCGTCTACGAGAGCCGGATGGAACTGGCCCGACTGCTCCTGGCCGACATGGACCCGGCTGTGAGCGCGATCTACGCCCAGCCGCGCCTCGTGACGGCCCGGGTCGGCGACCGGGCACGACGTCATGTCCCGGACTTCCTCTTGGTCATGAGATCCGGGGTAGTGCGGGTGGTGAACGTCAAGCCGGCCGACCGGCTCACGGATCCCGTGATTGCCGATGCACTGGCATGGCCCGACGAATTGGTTCAGCAACACGGTTGGGAGTACGAGATCTGGTCCGGCGCGGATCGTGTGGTTCTGGAGAACGTACGGCTCCTGGCAGGGCGGCACGGACACGGCGGACAATATCGCCCTGACCCACCTGTTCTGCAACCAGGACTTCGCGATGCGCCCGTCCCATAGCCCGGCCGATGCGCGCGCCCGCCTGGCCGATCGAGTCCTGTACGGAAAGTACGGCCCTGGCCGGCGTGAGCGGACTCCCGCCCCACAGGACCGGATCACGGCCAAACAGATCCTCGGTCAGGTCATGGCCGGAGACCGGCCCGACGTACGGCCACTTCGCCGACGGTGAATACGGCCGGACGGACGATCCTCACAGATACCCGCGGCGACCAACAGAAACGAACTCCGAGACGGCTGTTGCCGCCTTGGCCCAGTTCTTGCCGCTGGCGCCGGTCTCCTCGCCGTCCTTGGCGCAGCCGCTCGCGCTGAGCGCGAGCGCGGCGACGAACAGCGGAGCGGGGGTTCGGAGCACTGTCTTGGGCAGCACGAATTCCCCTTGTGGGCAGAGTCATTGGAGCGGCGGCGACTCTAACCAGCCCCGCTCGACCAGGGGGAGGAGCCGCCTCCGGCTCTGTCACCTCACCCTCGGCAGCCCGACGGCCCCGGCCCCGACCCCGGTACGGAGTCAGGGCCGTCGGACCGCACGCGCTACGTGAGCGGGTTGTCCTGCCAGTCGCTCTGGTAGCAGCCCTTGTCCTTGACACAGGTCTCCACCTGCACGGCGGCGACGTAGTAGCCAGCGTCGTAGGCGAGGCCGGCCCAGGAAGACGTCTCGCCACACCCCTGCTGGTTCCATCGGGGAGTGGTGGAGTAGATGCTTCCCCTGGTCGTCTTGACCCGGAAGTGGATGTAGACCGGCTTCGCGTCACACGCGGTGTCCCGCACCGCGGCATTGCCGTTCTTCCAACCGGAGGTCGTCCACTCCCAGTTCGCGGAGCCGAAGACCCCGGTACCGGAGGCGTACGCCCCGCCCGGCGCCGCGGAGGCGATGCCAGCGGAGCCCATCAGCGCGGCTGCTGCAGCGGCGGTCACAACTCCCGCGCGACGCAGGTTGCGGGTGAGGCGTCGTTTCATGGTTCTCCCTTGGACAGATGAGGACGAATCACAGGTAGGCGCGCCTTGCTGTGTACTGCGTACGACGCTAGACCGGGCCGCAGCCGCGGGGCATCCCCGGCCCCAGGGGTTACGTCAACCAACGAGGCGTGATAGTGCGCGAGCTGATGTCATGTCATCGAACCTCCCGCGCCGGACCGGCTCCGTCGGTAGTGTCGTGTGCTGCCGACCGTCCGAGGGAGTGCCGGGCGGCACGCGGGAGGGGACGCATGACGAACGTACTGGTACACGTGCCTGCCGCCCCGGGTGGCAGGCCACTCACCCTGGAGCTGACCCCTGGGCAGAGTGCCCGGTTCGGCCGGGGCACCCCCGAGGACCCGATGGAGATCGGCCTCACCGACCCGGCGGTACCCCGGCTGGCCGGGGAGATCCGGGCCAGCGAGGACCACTGGCAGCTGAGCAACTTCGCCACCTCGCAGAGCTACCTGGTGGAGAACCCCGAGGGCGCCGGGGAGTACATCCGGGTCGCGCCGCGCCGGATCGGCGCGCCGATCCCGTTCGAGTTCGCCCGGGTGGTGCTGCCCGGCCGCGAAGCCCAGCAGCAGTTCCAGGTGTTCGCGCCCGCCCACACCTACGGCGTCGACGAGCAGCCGCACCTGACCGGCGACGCCACAGTGGCAGCCTTCTCGCTGGACGAGTCCTCCACCTACTTCCTGGTGCTCACCGCGCTCTGCGAGCAGCGGCTGCGCGACCGGCCCGGGGCCACCGTGCCGACCAACCGTCAGGTCATCGACCGGCTGCGTGCCCACCCCGGCGTCGGCGAACTCACAGAACACGCCGTCAACGCCCACCTCGACTACCTGGCCCGGCACAAGCTCCGGCTCCGTCGGCCCGCCGACAGTGCGGGCGACGGTACGGCCCGGGAGGGAGGCAAGCGCGACCTAGTGGTCTCGGTCGCACTGCGGTTCGGGCTGGTCCGGGAGGATCACCTGGCACTGCTGCCGTCCCGGGCAAACCGGTCGGCCACTACCCGCGAGGTGACCCGATGAGCACACCATTCGGCCAGCCCGGCACCGTCCTCGCCCCGCCCGGGTACAGGATCGGGGACTGGGAGGTCACCGGCTTCATCGCGTCCGGGAGTTGGGGCAGCGTACACTCGGCCCGCCGGCTCGGCGCCGCACCGGACGGGGCACCGACCCGGGCCGCGCTCAAGGTAATGTCCACCAGTGGGCTGGCTCCTCGGAACGCCCGCGAACTGGCCGAGGCGGCCGACCGCGAGGTGGCGTTCAGCCAGGAGACCACGCACCCGCACCTGATCCGGATGTACGGCAGCAGCACCGTCCACGACCCCGAACGGCCGGAGCTGGACGGCGCTGTGGTCCTGGTGATGGAACGGGCCGAGCACAGCCTGCACGACCTGCTGGGCGACCCGGGACCGACCTTCGCCGAGGCTGGGCGGTACCTGGTGCAGATCGCCGAGGCCCTCGCTCACCTGCACGCGGCCGGCTGGGTGCACGGCGACCTCAAACCCGGCAACGTCCTGCTGATGGCCGACGGCACCGTCCGGCTGGCCGACTTCGGGCTCACCACACAGATCGAGGGCACCCACGGCTACGCACCCCCGCTCGGCTCACCCGACTACCTCCCGCCGGAGCGGCGGACCGAACCGGTCAGCGAACGCGGCATCGCCACCCGCCCCGGCCTGGACGTGTGGGCCTTCGGGGTGACGGCCAATCAGCTACTCGCCGGCGGCGCACTGCCCTTCCCCGGCTCCACCCCGGCGGCCCGGTCCGCCGCCGCCCAGGAGTACGCCGCCGGGCGGGGCCGCCTCCACCTCTCCCCCGACCTGTCGCCCGCCTGGCAGGCCGTCCTCACCGACTGCCTCACCGCCGACCCCGCCCGCCGGGAGCGCACCACCATGGCTGGGCTGCTCCCCCGGATCCGGGCGGCCGCCGCCGAGGGACTCCCCCGGCGCCGCAGCCCCGCGCTCCGGGTGGCCGCGGGGACCGTACTGGTGCTCGCGGCAGCCGCCGCGACCGCACTAGGCCGTGTCCTGCCGATCAGTTGAGTCGTTGATACGACTATGGGGAGTAGGGGTGATCTGACTGACGGCCAGTGGGAGCGGCTTCGGCCGCT
>NZ_JBEXWT010000174.1:0-7482 GCF_040629945.1 Kitasatospora sp. NPDC005856
GTGACGGTCGTGGACGCGACCGGCGTGCGGCCGGGTGCCGACGCCGGCCCGGCCGCGGAGGCGGCGCGGGCCGCGGCCCGGCGCGGCAGCGCGGTGCTGCTGGTCACCGCCGGGGCCGGGGCCGCCGAGGCGGCCGACCGGGTGGTGCACCCGGACCGGCCGCCGCGCCCGGAGACCGTCGCCGAGCCGGCGGTCCGGTTCGGCACGGCGGCCCTGACCGAGGCCGCGATCGGCTCCCTGACGGACGCCGGCGTCGGCGCCGACCGGGCCGCCCTGGTGGCCCGGGTCCTGGTCGACGCGGACGTGCGGGGCCACTTCTCGCACGGTGTCGGGCTGCTCCCGATGTACCTGGACCGGCTGGGCAAGGGCGGCATCGACCCCGCCGCCGAGCCCGAGTGGATCTCCCAGGAGGGCCCCGTCGCCGTGCTCGACGCCCGTGGGGGCTTCGGCCAGGTGGCCGCGGAACTCGCCGCCGCCGACTGTGCCCGCCGGGCGGCCGAGAACGGGATGGCCGCGGTCGCCATCCGCGGCAACAACCACATCGGCATGCTGGCCGCCTACCGCGAGCACTTCGTGCGGCACGGCGTGGTCGGCCTGGTCCTGAACATCTCGGGGCCCAGCGTGGCCGCCCCCGGTGCCGGTCGCCCCACCCTGGGCAACGACGCCGTGTGCATGGTCGTCCCCCGGACCGAACAGCGGCCGCTCGTCGTGGACTTCGCCACCGGCACCGTCGCCAGTGGCAAGATCCGGCACGCCGCGCACCGCGGCGAGCCCGTCCCGGCGACCTGGCTGGTCGACCGTCAGGGCAAGCCCACCACCGATCCGGAGGAGCTGGACCGCGGCGGTGCCGTACCGGTCTTCGGCGGTCACAAGGGGCTCGGGGTGGCCGTGATCACCGAGGTGCTGGCCGGCATCCTGGCCGGTGGCACGGTCAGCCCGCTGGTGCACAAGCAGCGCGCCGAGCCGGAGCGGTCGATGGACTGCTCGCAGCTGTTCCTGGCGCTGTCCCCGGCGGCCTTCGGCAACCCGCCGGTGGACGAACTGCTCGGGGTGCTGTCGTCGGCGATCACCGCCGGCTACCCGCAGGGCGCGCCCGCCGTCCACCTGCCCGAACAGCAGGAGGAACGGGCCGAGGCCAGGGCCCGCGAACACGGCGTGCCGGTGCCCGGGGCGGTCGTCGAACAGCTCGGCTGGACGGCCGACCGCGCCCTCGCCACGGCGGGTGACGCGCGATGAGCCTCGGAGTGGGAATCGTCGGTTTCGGCGTGGCCGGCCGTCAGCACGCCGCGGCCCTGGACGGACTGGCCGAGGCCCACGCCGTCGCCGTCCTGGACCAGGACCCGTCCGCGGACACCGGCACGCTGGACCGGGCGCAGTCCTGGCAGGGCCTGCTCGCCGACCCGCGGATCGGCCTGGTGGCGCTGTGCGTCCCGCCCGGCGGGCGCGCGCAGCTCGCGCTGGAGGCGCTGGCGGCGGGCAAGGCGGTGCTCCTGGAGAAGCCGCCGACGGTGTCGGTCGAGGAGCTCGACGTGCTGACCCGGGCCGCGGCCAGGGCCGGCCGGCCCATCGGGGTGATGCTCCAGCACCGGATGCGGCTGCCCGACGTCGCCCTCGCCACCAGCTGGGCGGACCCGGCGGTGACGGCCGTCCTGGAGGTGTCGCGGTTCCGGCCGCCGGCCCACTACCGGCGGGCCGGCTGGCGCAGCGACCCGGTCTCCGCGTTCGGCGGCATCGCCGCGCACCTGGGCGTGCACTACCTCGACCTGGCCTGCCAGCTGATGGGGCGCCCGGAGGCCGTCCGGCTGGCCGCCGCCCGGGAGGTGACGCCGGGCATCGACACCCGGGCGACCGGACTGGTCGAGTTCCACACCGGGGCCACCCTCGCCTTCACGATCACCGCGGAGTCGGCCCTGCGCACCGAGCGGCTGCAGGTGCTGGGCCCCGACCGCGGCCTGTGCATCGCCGACGGCACGGTGAGCACCCAGATCGGCGGGGACGAGCAGACCTGGCCGACCGAGCCGACCGCCGCGCTGCGGCGCGAGGTCTACCGGGAGATGGCCGAGGCCGTGGCGACCGGCGAGCGGCCGCGCCGCTGCCACCTGGACGGCGCCCGCGGGGTCACCGAGATCCTGGCGGCGGTCGCCCGGCAGCCGGTGGTGACGGCATGACGACCATGATCGGCCTCTCCTCGGGCTCGGCGGCCGGGCTCGGCGCCACGGAGCTGGCGCGGCTCGTCCGCTCGCTGGGCGGCACCGCCGTCGACGTCCGGGCGGGCAAGGGCCACGGCTGGCAGCGGGAGGGGCTGGCCGGGCTCCGGGCGGCGGGCGTCGAGGTGTGCTTCGTCGGCGTCGGGACCGTCCTCGGCGACGGCGCCGCCCCGACCGGGGACGAGCGGGCGTTCCTGGAGCCGGGCGTGCCGGTGAAGGTGTTCGCGGCGGCCGGCTGCCTGGCCGCCGACCGGATCGGGACGACGCTCGCCCAGGTGCGCGAACTCGCCGAGCTGGTGGGCGGCCCGGAGCTGGTCCTGGTGGAGACCCACCACGGCTACGCCTCGGTGCCGGAGCTGGTCGAGCTGGTCGAGCGGGCGGGCAGCCGGGTGCTGCTCGACACGATGGGCCTGGCCCGGATCCACCCCGACCCGGTGGCCGCGGCCGCGACGCTCGCCCCGTGGACGTCCCACGCGCAGGTCAAGGGATTCGACTGGAGCGCCCCCGACACCTCGCGGCACCGGCCGCTCGCGGCCTCGTGCGCCGCCGAGACCCGCGCGGTGCTCACCGCCGCCGGAGCCCTGCGCGCCGTCACCGTGGAATCCAAGGCCGAGGCCTCGCTCGCCGAGGACGTCGCGCTGCTCCGGAGCTGGTACCCGATCGACACGGCCCCCGAGGCGGGGGCGGAGGCCCTTTCATGAAACTCGCCATCATCAACGACGAACTGTCCCAGGACATCCACGCGGCCGCGGCGCAGACCGCCCGGCTCGGCTTCGGCGGCCTGGAGATCAGGTCCGCCGGCGAGGTGCCGCCGCACCTGATGGACGACGCGCAGCTGAGCGCCGTGCGGGACGCCGTGGCCGCCCACGGGCTGGAGGTCGTCGGCTTCGACCCGCCCGCGCTGAAGTGCGCGCTGCCGCGGACCGCCACCGAGATCGCGCAGGTGCGGGAGCTGGTCGTGGACTCCGTCCGGCGGGCCGAGCTGCTGGGCGCGCCGTTCGTCCGGATCTTCACCTTCTACCGCGAGGGGGACCCGGACCCGCGCGGCGCGGCCGCGGCCGCCCGCGAAGTGCTGGACGGGGTGCCGTTCGACCGCGTCCCGCTGATCGTGGAGACCGGCCAGCGCACCAACAGCCCCACCATGAGGCACACCCTGGAGTTCCTGGACGCGCTCGGCGACGACCGGCTCGGAATCCTCTGGGACCCGGGCAACAGCGTCTTCAGCGGCTGGGACCCGGCGCCGTTCCCGGACGACTACCAGGCCGGCCGCGAGCGCATCCGGCACGTCCACGTGAAGGACCCGGACGGGCGCAACGCCTACGTGCGCCTCGGCGACGGCGACCTGCCGTGGCCCGCGATCCTCGCCACGCTGGCCGAGGACGGCTACCAGGGCTGGCTCTCGCTGGAGACGCACTGGCGGATCGGGCGGGTGCTCACCCCGGAACAGCGCGACGAGCCCTGGGGCGAGACGTTCACGGCCGGCGGCTTCGAGGCCAGTACGGAATGCATGCGGCTGCTGCGGGAGATGGCGGCCGAGATCGAGCAGACGCACGACACGACAGTGAGAGAGGTCCGGTAGTGAGGACGTCACCGGTGATCCTGCTGGGCGCCCAGCGCTGCGGCACCACGGCCCTGGCCTACGCCATGAACCTGGCGTTCCACGACGCCGGAGGCCACTTCACGGTCAACGGCAAGCTGCCGTACCTGCTCCACCGCTGGCTCGGACAGGACGACCTGGCCGACCGCCACCTGCGGACGGACGAGATCCTGCACGCCCTCGACCGCCGCCCGCCGGACGGCGCCGGCGTCGCCGCCTGGCGCGCCCGGGTCGAGCGGAGCCTGCGGACGGCGGCCCGTGAGGTCGCCGAGGGCGAGGCCGGGGCCGACCCGGTCGCGCTGGCCCGGCGCATCCTGCTGGAGAGCAACGAGGGCCTGCCGCACTCGGGCGACAAGTACAACGAGTACCTGCTTCACCTGCCCTGGATCGAGGAGGTGCTGCCCGACGCCCGGTACGTCATGCTGGTGCGCCACCCGCAGGAGGCCGCCCGCTCCATGCTGCGGTGGACCGGCGACCGGCCGTGGAAGCCGGAGAGTCAGGCCGCGGCGGTGGCCAAGTGGACCTCCTGGAACGCCCGTTGGCTCGCGTTCCAGCCACAGGTGCCCGCCGGGCGCCGACTGGTGATCGACTACCAGGCCCTGTGCCGGGGCGAGGAGGGCGACCGGCTGTCCGAGTTCGTCGGGCTCGACCTGCACCGGTACCTGACCGGCCTCAACCCGCGCACCCCGGCCGCGGCCGGCAGCGCCGAGCTGCCGCAGGACACCGCCGCCGTGTGGCAGGCCCTGCAGGAGTCCGCTGCGGCCCCGGCCCCCGCCGCCCCCGTACCGACCGTCCAGAGGTGACCACCCCCGTGTCCGCAACCCGCATCCTCGTCCTCGGCGGCAAGGCCGGCATCGTCCGCAAGGCCGCCGCCCTCGGCTTCGCGGTGGTGCACGTCCAGAAGCCGTCGGCCTTCGACCCCGCGGTGGTGCCGCACTGCGCCCAACTGCTGCTCCTGGACTACCAGGACGTGCCGACCACCACCGCCGTCGTCCGCGCTCTGCACCAACACCAGCCCGTCGCCCGGGTGTTCACCCAGACCGAGGCGGCCCAGGCGGTGGCCGGCCACCTCACCGACGCCCTGGGACTGCCCGGCAACAGCGCCCGCACCACCCGCCTCCTGCACGACAAGCCCGCCCTGCGGGCGCTGCTCAACGCGGAGGGCATCGGGCCCGTCCCGACGCTGACCAACCCGGGGCGGGAGGAGCTGCGCGCGTTCGTCAAGACGCACGGCGCGGCGGTGCTCAAGCCGACCATGGGCTCGGGCAGCCTCGGCGTCCGCAAGATCGGGTCGGTGGACGAGGTGGACCCGGCCTGGGCCTGGCGCGAGGAGTTCGGCCTCGACGAGTTCATGGTCGAACAGCTGCTCCTCGGCGAGGAGCTGAGCGTGGAGACGTTCTCGGTCGGCGGCCGCCACCGGGTCGTGGCCGTCACCGGCAAGGACACCGGGGGCGGGGTGGTGGAGCTCGGCCACGTCGTGCCCGCCGCGATCACCGAGGAGGAGTCGGCCGCCGTCCGGAGCCTGGTGACCGCCGTGCTCGACGCCGTCGGTCTGGTCGACGGCCCCGCCCACACCGAGCTGATCCTCACCGCCGACGGCCCCCGGGTCGTGGAGGCGCACAGCCGCCGCGGCGGGGACCGCATCAACGACCTGGTCCGGCTGGTGCACGGGGTCGACCTGGAGGAGGCCACCTACCGCCTCGCCGCCGAGGCCGACCCGCTGCCCGGGGAGCACCCGGCCGAGGGCGCCGCGGCGATCCGCTTCCTGGTGGCCGAGCCCGGCGTCGTCACCGCGGTGACCGGGATCGAGGCGGCCGAGGCCGCCGAGGGCGTCACCCAGGTGGATGTCCAGGTGGACGTCGGCGACACCGTGCACGAGCTGCGCTGGTCGGAGGACCGCTGCGGCCACGTCCTGGTGCGCGCGGCCGACGCGGCGACCGCCGAGCGGCTGGCCCGGCAGGCCGCCGGGCTCATCCGGATCGACACCGCGCCCGCCGCCGAGGACGACCGGGCCACCCTCGGCGACCTGCTCGCCGAGGTCGACGAGGTGCTGGACCCGTTCGCCGCCGCCCGTACGGCCTGAACGCACGAAGAACACCGCACGAGTAACACCGCACGAGGAACACAGGGGGAGCTCGGACATGAGCAGCAACGCAACACCGCACAAGCGGGTCTCGGTCGTCGTCGCCACGCGCAACCGGCCGTCCGACATCCGGCATCTGCTGACCGCCGTCGCGGGCTGCGACACGGGGATCGTCCACGAGGTGATCCTCGTCGACGACGCCTCCGACCAGCCGCTGCGCGTCGACGGGGCGCAGCAGCCCTTCGCCGTCCGGCTGATCCGCAACCCGCGCCGGATCGGCGCCGCGGCCAGCCGCAACCTGGCCGCCGAGCAGGCGACCGGCGACGTCCTGGCCTTCCTGGACGACGACGCCCGGCCGCTGCCGGACTGGTTCCAGGTCCTCGACGCCGAGCTGACCGCCGAGCGGGCGGCGATCACCGGCCGGGTGCTGCCCTTCGACAGCGGAGTGGTGGCCCGGGCCCGGCAGTACCGCTACGAGGTGCGCTACGCGCAGCACGCCGCGGCCAGCGAGGTGACCTTCTTCGCCGGCGGAAACTCCGCCGTCTGGACCGACCTGTTCCGGGCCGCCGAGGGCTTCCCCGACGTCGTCACGGCCAGCGACAACGGGCTCGTCGAACGGCTGGGCGAGACGGGCGGCCGGGTGCACTTCGTACCCGCCCTGCGCGTGGCGCACCGCAACAGCAAGGGTGCCGCGATCGCCTTCCGCGAGGCCTGGCGGGCGGGCCGGCTGGCCCCGCGCAGCACGCCCGTCGCGGCGCTGAACCGGCTCACCGCGAGCGCCCGGATCCAGCCGTGGTCCGACGACCCGGCCGCGGCCGGCCTCAACCTGAGCCTCCAGGCGGCGAATTCGCTGGCCACCGCGCTCCCGGTGGGCTGAGCGATGACCACCGGCAATGTGGACGGCACCCGGCAGGGGGCCACCGTCTGGCTCACCGGCCTGCCGAGCGCCGGCAAGACCACCATCGCGCACGAGCTGGCCGGCCGCCTCCGGGCGGCGGGCCACCGGGTCGAGGTGCTCGACGGCGACGAGATCCGCGGCTTCCTCTCGGCCGGCCTCGGCTTCTCCCGCGAGGACCGCGACACCAACGTCCAGCGGATCGGCTTCGTCGCCGAACTGCTGGCCGCGCACGGCGTGCTGGTGCTCGTCCCGGTGATCGCGCCCTACGCGGACAGCCGCGCGGCCGTGCGCGAACGCCACCGCGCCAAGGGCACCGCGTACCTGGAGGTCCATGTCGCGGCCCCGCTGGAGGTCTGCTCGGCACGCGACGTGAAGGGCCTGTACGCCCGGCAGGCGGCGGGCGAACTCAGCGGCCTGACCGGCGTCGACGACCCGTACGAGGCGCCCCGGACACCGGACCTGCGGGTCGAGTCCCAGCACCAGAGCGCACCCGAGTCCGCGTCCGCCGTGCACGCGCTGCTCGTCGAGAGGGGCCTGGCATGACCACCGTGACCGAGAGCCCGGTCCGTACGGACGCCCAGAAGGAGAATCCGGGGAGCGCGTTCGCGCTGTCGCACCTGGACGCGCTGGAGGCCGAGTCGGTGCACGTCTTCCGCGAGGTCGCGGGGGAGTTCGAACGCCCGGTGATCCTGTTCTC
>NZ_JBEXWT010000175.1:0-7184 GCF_040629945.1 Kitasatospora sp. NPDC005856
GCCGTCACCGGCGCGGAGCGGCCCGCGCACGGCCGGGCGGAGCGGCAGGAACCCCGGGGCCGGCCGCGCGGCGCGCGCCCGTTCCGGCGGGCCGCCGCGAAGCCTGCCGACGCCTGTCGGCGCTCGCCGAAGCCTGCCGGAGCCGATCTCGCAGCCGATCTCGTCGGTCTGCCGGGAACATCGGCACGGCCGGACCGAGCCGGGAGAGCGCGCCGACCCGTCCGTCGGCGCGCGCCGTCGGTCTGTCACCCCGGCAGACCGCTGGTGCGTCCCGGTGTCCCGCCGTGCCGGGAAGCGGGCCCGGAAACGGCCCGGCCGTCAGGCCGCCGCCTCCGTCTCCCGGGCGTCGGCGGGGACGCCGAGGTCGCCCAGCACCGCCCGTGCCGCCCGCCGCCCGGAGACCAGCGCGCCCTGCACGGTGCTGGTGTCCCGGTGGTCCCCGGCGACGTACAGCCCGGCCAGCAGCCGCACCGGGCGGCGGGGGTTGTGCGGCGGCGGCATCGCGGGCAGCGCGTCCGGGACGTGCCGCACGCCGAGGAACTGCCAGTTCGACGTCGAGCCGCCGTACAGCTCGGCCAGCCGGGCCCGGACGGCCGGCTCCAGCCCGGCCGGGCCGCCCACGTCGAAGGAGCGCCGCCCGAGCACGGTGGTGGCGATCAGCGACTGGCCGGCCGGGGCGTAGGACGGGTGCAGCGCGCTGAGCACCAGCGAGTGCGACACCAGCGGCGGGTGCCCGTTCGGCCGGTCGCCGTCGAGCAGCAGGACGGCCTCGTTCAGCGGGGCGGCGTCGGCCGCGTGGTAGAAGGTCGTGACGGGGTGGAAGTCCGGTAGCCGCAGCCCGGGCAGCAGTTCGGCGGCGGACCGGGCGTCGGTGGCGACGATGACGGCCTGGGCGCCGATCCGCCCGTGCGCGAGGGTCTCCACGCCGTCCGCGGCGATCGCGGTGACCTGCACCTGGGTGCGGACGGTGCCGGCGGGGAGGGCGGCGGCCAGCTGGGCCGGCACGGCCGCGATCCCGTCGGCGGGCAGACAGAGCCGCCCGCGGGCGTACGAGCGCAGCACCAGGTCGGCGACCCGGCTGCTGGTCCCGAGCGCCGGATCGGAGAGCAGTGCGCTGAGCAGCGGCCGCAGGAAACCGTCCACGGTGCGCTGGGCGAGGCCGTGGCCGGCCAGTGCCCGGGCGGCGGTGGTCTCCGCCCGGGCCTGGAGCCGGCCGATCGGGGTGGTGGCGAGCCGGCCGAGCCGACCGGCCAGCCGGGCCTTGTCCAGCGGACTGCCGAGCGGGGCCCGCGCGGCGGCCTGCCGGGCGACGGTGAGCTGGGGGTCCCCGGCGCGGTACCGGCGGCCGGCGCTGTGCACCAGTACGCCGGGCGCGAGCGGGCGCAGGTCGAGGCGGTCGAGGTCGAGCATGCGGCCCAGCTCGGGGAAGGCGGTGTTCAGCAGGTGACTGCCGTCGTCGAGCCGGAATCCGTCCTGCTCGCGGGTGGACATCCGGCCGCCGATCCGGTCGGTGGTCTCCAGGACCTGAACGGTGAGGCCGTGGCCGGTGAGCTCGCGGGCGGCGGCCAGGCCCGCGAGTCCGGCGCCGACCACGACGACGTCCGGGTCGGACGGCCGGCGGGCGCGGCGGGTGAAGTCGTACGTGGGCACTGGGGTGCTCCCTCCCTGGTCCCGGGGCTCCGGCCGACGCAGGCAGCGGGGTGCCGGGACACGGTCCGTGGAGGGTGATGCCCAGTCAGTGTGAGCATCAGACAAGCGCATCGGGCCGGATCCAAGGGCCGGGGAGGGTTGTGCGGTACCGGGCGGGGGCGTGGTCACGGACAGTGCGCCGTGGCGGCCGGGTTGGGGGGTCGGCGGGCGCGTACGGTCACCGGGGGCGTGCGACGCGCCCGCCATATGCTCCCGTGCGCCCCCTCCTCGGGCCCCCTCGGGCCCCGCCCGGCATATGCCGCTGGCCAGGGCGGATACCGTTCTCAGAGCCCTACGGGCTCCGCGCGACCCGCGCGCACGCCTACCCTCCCGGCGCACGCGGCCACCCCGCGCACCCACCGCCCAGCACCCGCCCCAGCAGCCGCACGGCCGGCAGTACCCGCCCCGCCCGGCGTCCCCCGGCACCTGCCCCGCGGACCCCGCCTCCCGCACACGCCCCCGCACCCGTCACATCGCGGCGAGCACCGCCGAGTACACGTCCGGGTGGGTGAAGCGGAAGCCCGCGTCCAGTAGTCGCCGCGGCACCACCCGGTGGCTGCCGACCACCTCGACCGCCAGCTCGCCCAGCACCGCCCTGAGCACCGGCTCCGGCACCGGGAACGGCGTCGGCCGCCGCAGCGCCCGGCCGAGCGCGGTGGTCAGCTCGGCGTTGGTCGCCGGGTTCGGCGCGGTGAGGTTGAAGGCGCCGGAGAGGCCGTCGTGGTCGATCAGGAACCGCAGCGCGGCCACCTCGTCGTGCAGCGAGATGAAGCTCCAGTACTGCCGCCCGCTGCCGAGCCGCCCGCCGAGACCCAGCTTGAACAGCGGGAACAGCCGCCCGCCCGCCCCGCCGGCCGCGGAGAGCACCATGCCGGTGCGGGGGTGGACGACCCGGATGCCGGCCCGCTCGGCCGGCCGGGCGGCGTCCTCCCACTCCCGGCAGACCTCGGCCAGGAAGTCGTCGCCGGCGGGGGAGTCCTCGTCGATCACCCGGTCGCCGGTCTGCCCGTACCAGCCGACCGCGGAGGCGCTCACGAGCACCCGCGGCGGCTCCTTGAGCGCGGCCAGGGCGACGGCCAGCGTCTCGGTGCCGTACACCCGGCTCTCCCGGATCTCCCGCTTGTAGGAGTCCGTCCAGCGGTGGTCGCCGACCCCGGCGCCGGCCAGGTGCACCACGGCCTGGACCCCGGTCAGTCCGTCCCGCTCGACCTCGCCGAGCAGCGGGTTCCAGCCGATCGCGGTGCTGCCGTCCGGCTGTGGGCCGGTCTTGGACCGGTGCCGGACCAGCCGGACCACCTCGTGGCCGTCCGCCAGCAGGGAGCGGACGAGCGCCGAACCGATCAATCCCGTGGAACCCGTGACAGCGATGCGCATGCGCCCATCCTCGCAGCTCCCCCGTGCGCCCGCGTGTTCCGGAGTGCGCGCGGTGTTCCCGACCGCCCGTCACCTGCGCGCACGCCGTTAGCATGACGCGCATGCCTGCCGACGACGATCTGATCATCCGTACGGCGCGGAGCGAGGACGAGCGCGAACTCGCCGTCCTCAACCACGCGGCCTGGTCCGTCCTGGCCGACGTCTCCCCGCAACCGCCCGTCGAGGACCCGGTCTTCGACGAGCGGCACGCCCCCGAGCAGTTCCTGCTGGCCGTGCTGGACGGGCGGATCGTCGGCTACGTCCGTCAGGTCCCGCCCACCCCGCTGGCGAGCAACCGGCACGTGCGGCAGATCCAGGGGCTGGCCGTCGACGACACCGTCCGCGGGCGGGGCATCGGCCGCCGGCTGGTCGACGCGGCCTGCGCGGCGGCCCGGGCCGGGGGCGCCCGCAGGATGACCCTGCGGGTGCTCGGCTGGAACGCCCCGGCCCGCCGCCTCTACGAGAGCTGCGGCTTCGTCGTCGAGGGCTCGCTGGCCGAGGAGTTCCTGATCGACGGCCGGTACGTGGACGACATCTGGATGGCCCGCAGCCTGGCCGACCCGGTCGACCCCGTCGACTGAGCCGCAGGGAGGCACGGGGAGGCACGGGGAGGGCAGGGAGGCGCCGGGAGGGCAGGGACGCGTCCGCCCGAACAGACGTGCCACAAAAGGCGGTTCGCCGCCCGGCGGTGGTGCGGAGTCGTGACGGTCCCGACCTGTCCGGAGCGCCACCGCGCCGGGTACCGTACGCCCGTGAGCAACTCGACGCCTCCCGGGTGGTACCCGGTCCCGGGTGCGGACGGCACCCCCGGTCACGAACGCTGGTGGGACGGCAACGCCTGGACCGCCGAGGTCCGACCGCTCCAGGGCGGCGTCGCGGGCGGGATCGCCGACGCCCCCACCCAGACCCGGCCGCCGTCCGAGCAGAAGCCCGGCTACGGCTATCCGGCCGGCCCGGCGGTCCAGGCACCCCCGGCGTACGGCTACCCGGGCCAGGACGCCCGCCAGGCACCCGGCTACGGCTACCCCGGCCAGGACGCGTACCAGGCCCAGGGTCAGGGCCCCTACCAGGCCCAGGGCGGCTACCCGGGCCAGGCCCAGGGCGGCTACCAGACTCCGGGCGGTTACCCGCCCCAGGGCCCCGGCTACGGCTACCCGGGCCCGGGCCACCCGCTGCAGGCCCCGCCCGCCAAGTCGAAGACCGGCCTGATCACCGGCATCGCGGTCGTCGTCCTGGCGGTCGCCGGGATCGTCGCCGGGGTCGCCTTCAACAGCGGCCGCGACCACAGGGCGGACCCGACCCCGGACCCCACGGTCACCGTGACCCGGAGCGGCGGCCCCACGCCGAGCCCCGGCTCCACCGCGCCCACCAGCGGCCCCGCGACACCCAAACCCCTCCCCGCGGTCAAGAGCACCGTCCCCGACGCGGAGCACGCGATCACCGTGCCGGTCCTCGACGGCTGGGAGGTGTCGGGCAGCCCGCCGCACTCGACGGTCTACCTCGGCACCGGCCGCTACACCTGCCCGGACGGCGGCTCCTGCATCCGCGGCCAGTTCTCGGTCGAGAAGGACACCGTCCAGGGCACCTCGCCCAAGTCGGCCGCCGACGCCCGGATGCCCGACTACGCCGGGCAGATCTTCTCCGGCGTCAGCTCGCACACCGACGCCGGTTCCGGGTACGTCAGCGTGGCCGGGGTGCTCGGCTACGCCACCCGCTGGCACGTCCGCACCACCGACGGCACCCAGGGCTACGTCCTGCTGGCCGCCCTCCCCGCCAAGGGCGGCGGCTACGTGGTCATGGAGGGCGGCGTGGACGACAGCCCGGCCGCACCGGACTTCTCGGTGCTGGACCAGATCCTCAAGGGCATCAAGCAGGACGGCTCCTCCGGCGCCAGCACCTGACCGACCGGAGAGGTGCTCAGTCCCCGTACCGCTCCCAGAGCTTGGGGAAGCGCTTCGCCATGGTGTCCGGGTCGTCGAAGTCCAGCGCCGCCCCGGTCGGCCGCTCGGCCTGCCGCCCGCCCACCTCGGGCAGCGGCAGCCCGGTCAGCCGCTCGTACGCCTCGTCGGCCGCGTAGAGGAGTTCCTCGGCCTCGCCGTCCTCCTCCTCGTCGAACTCCGGCAGCAGGTCCGCCAGGTCGTCCGGCTCGGCCAGCCCTCCCTCGAAGACCTCCCGGCCCTGGCCGATCAGCCAGGAGCGGAAGTAGTCGAAGCTGTCGTCGGAGGCGCCGTCGAGCAGCAGGTAGGCCGCGGCCCACAGGTCGTGGCGGTAGGCGCGGTGGTACCGCGCCTGGAACAGCCGGGCGAAGTCGATCACGTCGTCCGGGGTCAGCTGGAGGAGCCGTTCCACCAGGAGGTCGGCCTGCTCGTCGGGGTCGCCGTCGGCGGCGTCCCGGGTCTCGTCGATGATCTGCCAGAAGTCCGTCTCGTCCATCACCGCTCCAGCATCCCCGTTCGGACGCGTCCGCGCATGCCGCGACTCGGTGCGGGCCCGCACCGAGTCCGGTCCCGGAGCCGGAAACGGCGGAACCCCGCGCCGTCCGGGGACGGCGCGGGGTTCCGTACGCGGGGTTCCGCGGGGACCTGGTGGGGTCAGAGGCCGAGCTCGACCTCGAACTCGCCGGCCTCCAGGATCTCCTTGACCGCGACCAGGTAGCGGGCGGCGTCGGCGCCGTCCACCAGGCGGTGGTCGTAGGAGAGCGACAGGTAGGTCATGTCGCGGATGCCGATGGCGGTGCCACCGTCGGCCTCGATGACCACCGGGCGCTTGACGGTGGCGCCGATGCCCAGGATGGCGACCTGGTTCGGCGGCACGATCACGGTGTCGAACAGCGCACCGCGCGAGCCGGTGTTGCTGATGGTGAAGGTGGCGCCGGACAGCTCGTCCGGGGTGATCTTGCTGTCGCGGACCTTGGTGGCCAGCTCGGCGGTCTTCTTCGAGATGCCGGCGATGTTGAGGTCGCCCGCAGCCTTGATGACCGGGGTCATCAGACCCTTCTCGGAGTCCACCGCGATACCGATGTTCTCGGTGTCGAAGTAGGTGACCGTGCCCTCGGCGTCGTTGATCCGGGCGTTGACGACCGCGTGGACCTTCAGCGCCTGGGCGGCGGCCTTGACGAAGAACGGCATCGGGGAGAGCTTGACGCCCTCGCGGGCCAGGAAGCCGTCCTTGGCCTTGGCGCGCAGCGACATGATCTTGGTGACGTCCACCTCGACCACGCTGGTCAGCTGGGCCTGCTCGTGCAGCGCCTTCATCATGTTGTCGCCGATGACCTTGCGCATGCGGGTCATCTTGACCGTCTGGCCACGCAGGGCGGACGGCGCGGCGGCGGCCTTCGGCGCGGCGGCCGGGGCGGCAGCGGCAACCGGGGCCGGGGCGGCCTTGGCGGCCTCCGCGGCGGCGATGACGTCCTGCTTGCGGATGCGGCCGCCGACGCCGGTGCCGGCGACGGAGGACAGCGCGACGCCGTGCTCGGCGGCGAGCTTGCGCACCAGCGGGGTGACGTAGGCGTCACCGTTGTCGGCCACCGGAGCGGCCGGAGCGGCCGGGGCGACCGGGGCCGGGGCGGCGACCGGGGCCGGGGCAGCGACCGGGGCCGGGGCAGCGACCGGGGCCGGAGCGGCAACCGGGGCCGGAGCGGCGACCGGGGCCGGGGCAGCGACCGGGGCCGGGGCGGCAACGGGAGCCGGGGCAGCGACCGGGGCCGGGGCAGCGACCGGGGCCGGGGCGGCAACCGGAGCCGGAGCCGCGGCAACGGCACCGGCGGCGCCGATCAGCGCGAGCTGGGCGCCGACCTCGGCGGTCTCGTCCTCGCCGACCAGGATCTTCACCAGGGTGCCGGCGACCGGCGACGGGATCTCGGTGTCGACCTTGTCGGTGGAGACCTCGAGCAGCGGCTCGTCGACCTCGACCGTCTCACCCTCGGCCTTCAGCCAGCGGGTGACGGTGCCCTCGGTGACCGACTCGCCCAGTGCGGGCAGCAGCACCGGGGTGGCGTCGGCGGCCGGGGCGGGGGCGGCGGCCGGAGCGGCGGCCGGAGCCTCGGCGGCCGGGGCCGGAGCGGCGACCGGAGCGGCGACCGG
>NZ_JBEXWT010000176.1:0-7007 GCF_040629945.1 Kitasatospora sp. NPDC005856
ATCCGCTTGCGCGTCCTCATCCCCCGCGCTCTGACTGCAGGAGTCCACATGACCTTCCCCGCAACCGCCGTCCGTACCGGCCGGGCGGCCGCCCGAGCCACCGGCCTGAACAAGGTCTACGGGGAGGGGGAGACCCGCGTCGTCGCCCTCGACAACGTCACCGTGACCTTCCCCCAGGGCGAGTTCACCGCCATCATGGGCCCCTCCGGCTCCGGCAAGTCCACCCTCATGCACTGCATGGCCGGCCTCGACACCGTCTCCTCCGGCTCCTCCACCATCGGCGACACCGAGCTCGTCGGCCTCAAGGACAAGCAGCTCACCCAGCTGCGCCGCGACCACATCGGCTTCATCTTCCAGGCCTTCAACCTGCTCCCCACCCTGACCGCCCTGGAGAACATCACCCTCCCCATGGACATCGCCGGCCGCAAGGCCGACCAGCCGTGGCTCGACCGCGTCGTCGACACCGTCGGCCTCTCCGGCCGCCTCAGCCACCGCCCCTCCCAGCTCTCCGGCGGCCAGCAGCAGCGCGTCGCCTGCGCCCGCGCCCTGGCCGGCAAGCCCGACATCATCTTCGCCGACGAGCCCACCGGAAACCTCGACTCCCGCTCCGGCGCCGAGATCCTCTCCTTCCTGCGCAACTCCGTGCGCGAACTCGGCCAGACCGTCGTCATGGTCACCCACGACCCCGTCGCCGCCTCCTACGCCGACCGCGTCGTCTTCCTCGCCGACGGCCGCATCGTCGACGAACTCCACCACCCCACCCCCGACACCGTCCTGGACCGCATGCGCCGCTTCGACGCCAAGGGCCGCACCAACTAGGGCACCGCGTCCGCCGCCCACCCCTTCGCAGACCCCAGGACCCAGGACACCCCATGTACCGCACCGCACTACGCAACGTGCTGGCCCACAAGGGCCGACTGCTGATGACGGCACTGGCCATCATGCTCGGCACCGCCTTCGTCGCCGGCACCATGGTCTTCACCGACACCTTCAGCAAGGCGTGGCGTTCCCAGGGCGCCGTGAGTTACGACGACGTCACCGTAGCCGTCACAGACGAAGATGCCGCGCCCAAGCACCACAACCAGGGCGGCCGGGCCGGCACGGGCCAGCCCCTGACCGAGGAGACCCGCAAGGCCGTCGCGTCATTGCCCGGCGTCGCCGAGGTGCGCGGCGTGGTCAGCGGCTTCGCCGGCATCGCCGACAAGAAGGGCGCGCTGATCGGCGACGGCTTCTCCACCACCGGCACCAACTACGTGCCGGGCGCCGACGGCACCGACCCGCGCTACCCACTGGTCCAGGGCCGCGGCCCCACGGACGCCACCGAGATCGCGCTGGACACCAAGACCGCCGAGAAGGGCGGCTACAAGATCGGCGACACGATCCGGGTGGCCGTCAACGGCCCGGTGATGGAGCTCAAGCTCACCGGTATTCTGTATACCAAGGACCCGCGCGTGGAGGTCGGCGGCTCGCTGGCCGCCTTCGACACCGCCACCGCCCAGAGGCTCTACCTGAGCCCCGGCCGCTTCGCCGACCTGGACGTCACGGCCACGCCCGGCACCGACCAGACCATCCTGCTCGCCGCCGTCCAGCAGGTCGCCCCTCACGGCGACAACATCACGGCCAAGACCGGCCGCGACCTGGCGGCCGAGCAGGAGAAGAAGATCGACGACGGCAGCAGCACCATGTCCAACGTGCTGTTGGCCTTCGCCGGGATCTCGCTGTTCGTCAGCATCTTCATCATCGCCAACACCTTCACCATGCTGGTCGCCCAGCGCACCAGGGAGCTGGCCCTGCTCCGCGCCACCGGCGCCAGCCGTAAGCAGATCACCCTCTCCGTACTGGTGGAGGCGTCGCTGGTAGGCCTGATCGGCTCGCTCGGCGGCCTGACTGTCGGCATTGGCATCGGCGCGGGTATGCAGTCCCTGCTCAACGCTCTCGGGGAAGCCAACCTGCCCAACGGCCCACTGGTGATCGCACCGTCCACCGTGATCGTCTCGCTCCTTGTCGGCGTCGTGGTCACCGTGCTCGCCGCCCTGTTGCCCTCGCTGCGCGCCTCCCGGATCCCCCCCGTGGCCGCGATGAGCTCCGCCGACCAGCCCGCCACCAAGAAGTCGCTGCTGGCACGGAACATCATCGGTCTGCTGTTCACCACGCTCGGCGCCGGCGGCCTGATGGCCGGAGTAGCGAACAGGTCTATGGAATTGGCGGGTCTCGGCTCGGCTGTTCTCACAGTCGGCGCCATCGTGCTCACCCCGCTGCTCTCCCGCCCGGTGATCGCCCTTGTCGCCCCGGTGCTACGGAAGCTGTTCGGAACGCCGGCCAAGCTGGCCCGCGAGAACGCCGCGCGCAACCCGCGGCGCACCGCCGCCACCGCCTCGGCGCTCACCATCGGCGTCACCCTGATCACCGCGCTGACCGTGGTCGGCGCCTCGCTCAACAAGATCATCGACGACTCCAGCGGCAGCGGTATCAAGGCTGACTACACCGTGGCCATGAGCAACTCCTCGGCACTCGCGCCGGAGGCAGTCAGCCTGATGGCCGAGGTCCCTGGAGTCACCGCGCTGAGCGCGGAACGCATGGTCCCCCTGGAGTGCATCAACACCGAAGGCATCTCGCTCGTCACTGGTGTGAACCCCGCCGGATTCGACCGGCTGGTCGACCTCAAGGTCACCGCTGGTTCGGCCGACGCGCTCCGACAGGGCAAGCTGATCGCGGGTGCCAGCTACGCCAAACTCCACGGGCTGACGGTCGGCTCAACCCTGGACGTCATCTACCTGGACGGTGCCCGCGGAACCCTGACCGTAGGCGCCGTGGCCGAGGAGAGCATGGCGATCTCCGGACTGATCGCGCCGGACCAGCTGGTCGGCCCGCATGCCGTCCCGGGGAGCGGCGTGGAGAAGGTCCTGGTCAAGGGCACGGCAGGGGCCACTCCCGAGCTCAGGCAGGCGCTCCGCGACGCCACCGGCGGGAACCCGCTGATCAGCGTCAAGAACCAGAGGGAAGTCAAGGCGGAGAGCCAGCAGATGATCGCCACCGTGCTGAACATCATGTATGGCCTGCTGGCGATGTCCGTGCTGGTCGCGATCCTGGGCGTGATCAACACACTGGCGATGTCGGTCTTCGAGCGCAAGCGCGAGATCGGGATGCTGCGGGCGATCGGCCTGGACCGCCTCGGCGTCCGCCGGATGATCCAGCTGGAATCCCTGCTGATCGCCCTGATCGGCGTCGTGATCGGCGTACTGCTCGGGATCATCACGGCCTCGGCGGTGGTCCAGACGCAGAAGACCCTCACCGTGGTGGTGCCACCAGTCCAGATCGGGTTCTGCCTGGTCGCCGCTGTGGTGATCGGCCTGCTCGCCGCAGCGTGGCCGGCCCGCCAGGCGGCCCGGACAGCAATCCTCGGCGCGATCAAGAGCGAGTAGCTGCCACGTCCAGGCCCGGCCTCACCGTCCCACGAGCGGTGAGGCCGGGCAGTCCCCGGAGCCCTTTGAAAGAGCAGCAGGGGTTGGACAAGGCGGTCAAAAGACGAACCGGTACCGGAGCTCATGGGAATCCCAGAATGATCAACCCGATTCACGTCCGCACGTTGAGCGTGGTGCTGGAGACCGGATCCTTCTCGGAGGCGGCCGGCGAGCTCGGATACACCGCGTCTGCCGTCTCCCAGCAGATCGGTGCGCTGGAGCGGGCGAGCGGGCTCGTGCTGTTCGAGCGAGGCGCCCGCAGTGTGCGGCCGACCCGTGCGGCCCTCGTACTCGGGCAGCGCTGCTCTCGCGTGCTCAGCGAACTGGCCGCATTGGAGGACGAGGCGCGTGCACTGGCTTCGGGCTCGAGGGGAATGCTGCGGCTGGGGAGCTTTCCCACGGCTCAGGCAGTCCTCGTGCCGCCGGCACTGGCCCGGCTCGCACACAAGTCCCCTCATGCCGAGGTCACCCTCGGGGAGGGCGAGCCGTCCGAGCTGGTGCCGCTCGTGGCCTCGGGGCGCTTGGACGCAGCGCTGGTCTACACCTACGACAGGGTGCACCGGCAGTGGCCGCCGGGGATGGTGGCGGTGGAGCTGCTGCGGGAGTCACTCTTCGTGCTGATACCTCCGGGAGACCCCGCTGCCCAGGCAGAGCAAATTCGTATGGCAGATCTGTGCGACCGTAGCTGGATCACCAGCCAGGAGGAGACCGCAGGCGCGCGTTCTCTGGCGAACCTGTGCGCCTCTGCTGGGTTCGCTCCTCAGGTGGCCTTCCGGAGCAATGACTACAACGTCATCCGCGCGATGGTGCGGGCGGGGCTCGGTGTGGCACTGATTCCCGAACTCGCGGTCACCGACGAACTCCGCCCCTGCGTCCGACTCCTGCAAGAGCCTTCGTGCGCCCGGCGGGTCCATTCGGTCCGACGCGCGTCGGACACCAACCCTCTCCTTCCCTACCTGGAGGACGCCCTGCGACGGGCCAGTAACTTCTACCGGCGCCACTGCCCGCCAACAAGGGCAGCCACGACTGAGGCCCGAGAGAGCGCTGGGTATTGATCAACTGCATGGTGTGAGGCTGGGAGGTGATCTTCGGGGTCGTATCGACCGCGAAGATCACCTCCACGTGTGCTTGTTCGTGCAAGCCGTTCTACGCCTCGTCGCTGACGGATGCTCAGTGGTCGGTGATCGAGCCGCTGCTGCCGGTGCGGGATCCGCGTCGGGGCGGGCGGCCGTTGAAGTTCCCGCGCCGGCCCGTCGTGGACACCGTGCTGTACGTGCTGGCCACGGGTTGTGCGTGCAGGCTGGTGCCACGCGACCTCGTGCCGCGGGACGTGGCGTACCGCTGGTTCCGGGTCTGGGCGGCGGGCGGCACCTGGGAGCGGGTTCACGATGCGCTGCGCGAGCGGGTTCGGGTGGCCGACGGGCGGGATCCGCAGCCGTCGGCCGCCGTGCTGGACTCGGAGTCCGTGCGCAGTCGTCAGGGCGGTCAGGCGATCGGTTACGACGCGGGCAAGCGCGTTCGGGGTCGCAAGCGGCACCTGCTCGTGGACACGGGTGGGCTCGTGCTGCGGGGCAAGGACGTGATCGGCACCCCGGACGGCAGCATCAGCGCTGTTGGGGACAGGTCTATGTGCGTGGGCTGCTGTTGGACGGCGGGCGCAAGTCGGTGGAGCCGATGGCGGCCCGGCTGGGCGAGGACGGCAACCGGCAGGCGCTCGCGCACTTCGTGACCAGTAGTCCATGGGATCCGGCGCATGTGCGGGCCCGGCTGGCGTGGAGGATGCAGACCGAGTTGAAGCCGACGGCGTTGATCATCGACGACACCGGATTCCTCAAGGACGGCGACGCTTCCGCGTGTGTGTCGAGGCAGTACACCGGCACCGCCGGCAAGGTCACCAACTGCCAGGTAGGCGTCTCGCTGCACCTGGCCACCGACCGTGCCTCAACCGCGATCGACTGGCGGCTGTTCGTCCCCAAGTCCTGGGACCCGACCTCCGAGAAGGCCGAGCCCGCGAAGGTGGCCCGTCGCGAGCGCTGCCAGATCCCCGCGGACCTGGGCCATGTGGAGAAGTGGCAACTCGCCCTGGACATGGTCGATGAGACCCGCTCCTGGGGCGTTCACGTCCCACTCGTCGTCGCGGACGCCGGCTACGGCGACGCGGTGGCGTTCCGCCTGGGCCTGGGCGAGCGCGGTCTGAACTACGTGGTGGGAATCTCCACCACCCTCAGTGCCCAGCCGGGCTCCGCGCAGCCGTTCACCCCGCCCTACAGCGGGACCGGCCGCCCGCCGGTAGCCCGGTATCCCGATCCGGCGAAGAGCGTGAAGGCCCTGGTGACGGAGGCGGGGCGGAAGGCGGCCAGGCCGGTGTCCTGGCGCGAAGGCTCCCGCCCGGGCAAGGGCCGCAGCGGGTTCAAGCGGATGTACTCGCGGTTCGTCGCACTGCGGATCCGCCCTGCCGGACGCGAGATCCGCGACGCCACCGACGGCGTCGAACTGCCCGAGTGCTGGCTGCTGGCCGAGTGGCCGGCCAGAGAGCCCGAGCCGGTGCAGTTCTGGCTCTCCGACCTGCCCGCCGACACCCCGCTGACCACCCTGGTCCGCCTGGCCAAGCTCCGCTGGCGCATCGAGCACGACTACCGCGAGATGAAGCAGGCCCTGGGACTGGCCCACTTCGAGGGCCGAACTTTCACCGGCTGGCACCACCACGTCACCCTTGTCGCCCTCGCCCATGCCTTCTGCACCCTGCGGAGGCTGGCCCGGGCCCCAAAAGGAACGGCAGCGGCCTGAGCCTCTACCAGGTCGTCCGCGAACTGCAGTTGGTCCTCGCCACCTGGGCCGGCCACTGCCCGACCTGCCACCGCGACATACCCACACCCATACGAACCTGACCAAGCCCTACACCGGTTCCGAAACCAACCGGCCCCTGACCTGCGACAACCGGCACAGGGACACGACTGGTCAGTTTCCAGACGCCACCAGAGCCGAAACCACGTACGAAACCAGAGACACCACCAGAGACGAAACGGCCGCACATGGGCCGCCGGCCTTCGACGTGACCGGGACGGGCCGCCGGACGGACCAGGCGGCCCCTGACAGGATCGGCACCGCCGGTGCGCGCCACACCCCATTGCCCGTGACACGCACCGGCACCCCAACACCAGGCGGGCGGGCGAGGACGGACAGCGAGACGGGCGGCGGCGGCCTGGCGGCCAGGGCAGCAGGACCCGGCCGGGACGGCCGGCGGCGACGGCTAGGACCACGACGTCCGGCGTCCCCGACGCCGGACGACGGGCAGGGCAGCGGCACGGTGGGCACCGCGACGCCCTCACGGCCGTGGACCCGGCCGCCGCCGCCGCTCAGGCCCCACGTCCAGTAGATCCGCCAGGCGCCGGCACCGGTCCCGACGCAGGAGTCCCAGACGCGGCGGTGGTCGATGGCAGGACGGGACCGAGGGGCGCCCACCACCCCCCCCGGGGACGTCGGGGGGGGGGGGGCGCCCCCCCCGGGGGGGGGGGGGTCGGGGGGGGGCCCGGCCCGCGACAGCGG
>NZ_JBEXWT010000177.1:0-6587 GCF_040629945.1 Kitasatospora sp. NPDC005856
CTTCCGACGCCAGCACCAGGCCCAAGCCAAGATCAGCCACTGGCGCCGACGCGGCTATCCCCAACACCTACAAGTGCCGCTGTAGTACTAGGAGAAGGAGGTGTGCAGGTACCTGACGGTCGGCGTCGCGATCAGCCAGGCCGAGACGGCCAGGCCCAGGGTCACCGGGAAGGACCACTGCACCAGTGTGAGGAGGACGGCGCCCATGGAGGTCACCAGGGCCGTCCCCATGAGCAGGAGCGGCGAGCTGTTCCAGAACTCCGGGTTCCGGCCGGGCAGTCCGTAGGCGGTCACCACCGTGCCCGCGGCGATCAGCAGCACGGCTTCCGCCAGGCGGAGCCAGACGTTCCAGGACAAGGTCAGGGTGCTCACCTCGTGCCCGTCACGGGCGATCCGGACCACCCTGTCCTGCCAGATCTTCAGGTCCACGGCGGCGCCGGGCTCCACGTGCCGGTAGAGGAACTCGTCGACCTCGTACTTCTCCGCCGAGCCCGCCCCGCGTGCGATGTCCAGGTAGTAGCTGGTCCCGTCGTCGACGGAGGACGACACCCACTTCCTGGTGACCTGGCCGCCCTCCAGCAGCAGGCAGTCGGCGTCCGGCCCGGGTGTCGGAGTGCCGCAGACGGGGGCGGTGCGGTAGGCGCCGCCCTCCTCGAAGGCGTCGACGAACAGGACGAAGCCGAGGACGACCAGCGGCAGGCCCGCGAGGACGATCAGGGTGCGTGCGGTACGGGAGTCCCGCCACCGCCGTTTCGGCTTGCTCGGTGTACCCGCCCAGCCGTCCATCGGATCCCCACCCGCCCTACCGCGTCCTCGTGTGACGCACCCCGGTGTTCCCCCGGGCCGCATGCCGGATGATGCCAGGGATGCCCGGCGGGCGCGAGGGAGCCCACCCGGGGGGCCTGCCCGCAGGACAGCCACGCGGCACTCCGATCGGAGCGTTAGCGGAGGGCGCCGTAGGTCCAGTAGTGGTCCGGGTAGTCACCGCACGGGTACTGCGTCAAGGGAGCCTGTGGGGCGCTGCTGCCGTAGGAGACCGCGAGGCACTGGTGGCTCCGGCCGTTGACGAAGCGGTTGCCGTGCGGCCACTTCTCGATCCGCCACGCCTGGCCGGGATCGTTCCGGCACGCCGACTGGATGACGGGGGCGCCGACATCGGTGCTGGAGTCCTGGACGGAGAGGCACAGGGCGCTGTTGTAACTGACGATCTGGTGGTAGGTGTCGCCCTCGGCGTCCGTGTAGGCCTTCCGGGCCTCCCAGAAGTGGTCGGGGAAGTCGCCACAGGGGTACTGATGCACTTCACTGCCCTCGTCCCGAGTGCCGCCGGGCGTCGACACGCACAGCCGGCTGTTGCCGTTCCTGATGGCCACCGGTCCCGTCGGCGGGGTCAACGGGGCACCACCGAGACGGGTGGGGGCGGGGGCCGAGACGGGGGGCACCGGCGGCGGCCCGGACCGGTCGACCGCACCCGGCGACGGCGTGCCGGGTTCCGGCGGAACGCCGACGGCGGTGGACGTGGGCGCGGCCGGCGTTCCCGTGACCGCCGGAGCCGCCGGGGTCGTGCTGCTCGACGTGGTGGCGGACGGTGCGTCGGCTGTCCGCCCGCTCGGGGTCGGTGCCGGTGCCGCCGAGGCCGGGGGGCTGGTCGTCGTCGGCGAGGAGGCCCCCGCGGCCGGGTCGGCCTCCGGCACGGCACGGGCACCGGCTGCCTGCGGGGCCGTACTGACGGGGAAGGGCACACCGGTGCCCACACGCATGCCCACCAGCATCCCGGCCAGCACCAACGCCATGGCCAGGAACGCCCCTGCGGCGCCCTTGGCAACGCCGGTCCGCCGCGTGCGACTTCGTCGAGAAGCCGCAGACCAGTCGATGCGTACCGTCCCGGCGGGCGGGTGGTGGTCCACGGTCCGGACCAGTTCCCCCTCGACGACCCGGGGACCCTCGACACTGCGGGCCACCAGCGCCACCTCCCGGCCCCACTCCGCCAGGGCCTCCCGTACGACCACCAGGTCGCCTTCCACTCCCCGCAGCACCGGCAGGTGCGCCGCGACACCACCGGCCACCGCCTGATCGGCCTCGGGCTGCCGGCCGCCGTCCGTCATGGCCGGCGCGTTCTCCTGATCGCCCAGGACACCGACGGCGGCCCGCTCCCAGTCCGCCGCCGCCTGCCGCACCCGGCGCGCGCTCTCCCGGATGCGACGGACCTCGGTCAGACACCGGGTGGCCTCGAACAAGCGGGACCGCCGCAGCTGCGCGGCGCCCTCGCCGTCCGGTCCCGGCGCGGGCGGCTCCACACGTTCCGCGGCGCCCGCCCCCAGTTCACCCCGGAGTTCGGCCACGATCGCCACCAGCACCCGGATCAGTTCCTCGGCCTCCGCTTCGCCCGCCTCGGCCCGGCGCTGGGCCAGCCGGGCCCGGTCGAGCAGGTGGTGTGCGGTGGGCTCCCCCTCACCGCCCGGTGGGAGCGCTTCGGCGGCCCGGGCGGCTTGCTCGTGGAGGTCACGAGCGCGCTCCAGCAGTACCGCCCGGGCCCGCGGATCGGGTGCGCGGTCGAGGACCAGTTGCTGGAGCAGGTGCCACGGGATGCCCTTCTCCGCGGAGCGGTACTCGCTCCAACTGGTCTTGCCTCCGGGATAGCGCTGAGCGAGCTTGCGCACCGTGGTCCCGCGCGTCAGCTCCTGTACGAACCGGGCCAGGGCGTTCGCCTGCTCGGTCCGGCCCTTGAGCTGTCCCTGCGGGCGTCCAGCACTCCCCATCCACTGCTCCCCTGTCCTGCCTGCGGCCGGCCGAACCGTCCGCAGCACACCCGAGCGTTCCGGACCTTTTGTTGATGCACCATCAAATCTGCCCGCACGGCGCCGTCTCCACCGGGTCTTCGGACAACTTGGCGGGAGAGCCCGCAAGGCTGTCCGGAACGCCCGGTGACCGACGAAGGATCCCGGCCCGGGAGAAGTCGACCAGCGCGGGGCGGACCACTGCGTGCCGACGGGCCGGTCGGGCGATTGTCCGGGGAGAGGGCCGGCCCGGCACGGACAATCCCGGGATGGTCGTGACGCGGACCCCCGGCCGTGTCCATCCGCCCTGCGCCCCTTGTGCTGTCCGCGGCCAATCGGGGTTGTCCGCCACCCACCTGCCCTTAGTCCACTCCTCGTTGATGGACAACCGGAACCGGTTGCACGGTGGAGTCCACAGCGGCCCTTCGGAAAGCGTGGAGGGTCCTGTGACGTCAATCGCCAGGAGTCAAGTCGTACGAAGGAGTTGGGATGTTCCGCAGGAATTCCGCCCGGGCAGCGGCCCTCGCCGTCACGGTCGGCTCGGTTCTGTTCGCCGTACCCGCGGCCGCCAACGCGACCACCACCTACACCCCGCAGGAGGCGTGCGGCTCCGGCTACAACACGATCGCTTCCTTCGACCTGCCGGGCGGCACCTCGACGGTCTACCTGACCTACAACAAGTCGACCGGCAAGAACTGCGTCGCCACCATCAAGAACTCCTTGGTCGGAACCTCGACGTCGACCGGCGCGTACGTGGAGCTGGCGGACGGCAGCCACCGGGAAGAGGGGACGGGGAGCTATCGCTACTACGCCACCGCCTACCTGTACGCAGCCGGGCAGTGCATCTACTACGGAGGTTACGACTACAACTCCGGCGGCTGGTGGGGAACGGGCCCGGGCTGGTGCAGCTGAGCGGCAGCGACAACGGCACGGTAGGACCACCGCAACGGACGGGGGACGGGGCGGCGGGATCCACCGGTCCCTCGAACACGTCGCACCGAAACACGCACGCCCCGGAACGCCCCGCCCCGGGACGTTCGGACACCAGGAGGAGAACATGACGCGACGCATCCTCACCACCCTGCTGCTGGCCGGGACGGTGGCCACCGCGACGCTGGCCGCCTCGCCCGCCGCTCAGGCCGCGGAGAACAACCCGAACTGTCTCGGCGCCAGGGCCTTCTGCCTCTGGTACAACAGCAACCAGAGCGGCTCGGTGGCCGGCTGGGACCTGAGTACCGGCTTCAAGGGCTTCTCCAACCTCGCCAACGCAGGGGCGTTCCTGACGCCCGGAGCCGGACAGGGCACTCCGGTGAAGAACAACGCCGCCTCCGCCACCTACCAGTACTGGGGCCACTGCACCGGCAACGTCCAGGTGTTCTACTACTCCGGCTGGTCGGGGCCCTCGGACACCATCGCGGCCTGCGGCAACGGCAACCTGGTGAACACGAAGAACGAGGACGCCTCGTTCCTCGTCAACGGCTGACCGCACCAGAACCCCTCCGGGCCGTCCGACCTGTCGGACGGCCCGGAGGCATAGAGAGTCGAGGCCACCTCACCATGAAGACACCACGGCTCGCCGCCCCCCTCGCGGTCGTCGGCGCCTGCTGCCTGCTGCTCGCCTCCTGCTCCACGAGCGGCGGGACCGCCACCGGCACCCGACCTGTCTCCGGTGAGGGGAGGCCACCCGGCACGCCCAACACGCCCCGCACGGCCGCCGCCGCCACCGCCGCCACCGCCACCGCCACCGCCGCCGCCGAGGCAGCCACACCCGAGCCAGCCACACCCGAGCCAGCCACCGACGGCCCCGCCGTCATCTCCCTGCCGCTGGACCCGTACTTCCTCCCGCCCGCCGACGAGGCCCGGCTGCACACCGCCTTGGACCGCCTGGTCGCCGACTGCCTGCGAAGCGCCGGCCTCCGACCGCCCGCCCCGGCCGACGCCCACGCCCCCGCACTGGGCCGGTACGAACGGCGCTACGGGCTGACCAGTGCCGCCGGCGCCCGTACCACCGGTTACCACCTGCCCGACCATCCGACCCCGACCCAGGCGCCGCTCTCTCCGGCACAGGTGAACGCCCTCGCCGGCCCGCAGGGCTGCCAGGAATCCGCCGCGCGGCGGATCACCGGCACCACGAGCTACCCGGGAGACCCCTACGTGGTCCGGTCGGCCAACCAGGAGTCCTTCGACCGGTCGGCGGGTGCGCCGGAGGTCGTGGCCGCCGTCACCGCCTGGTCCCGGTGCATGAGACGGTCGGGGTACGACTACGCGACTCCGCTGCGGACCGGGACCTGGCCGTCCGAACGAGCCACCGACGAGGAACGGGCGACCGCCCTCACAGACGTCGCCTGCAAACAGGAGACCGGACTCGTCCGGATCTGGAACGAGGCCGAGGCCACCGTCCAGCGCACCCTGATCCAGCAGAACTCCATCGCGTTCGAGGGCGTTCTGACAGAACGGCGCCGCATGCTCGGCGAGGCTGACGCCGTCCTCGCCCGCCCCGAGCCCGGACCGTAGAACCGCCGCCCGGGCCGAGACGGGGCCCGGGACCGGCACGGCCGCCGTCAGCGCCACTGCCGCTGCCACCGTCCGCCGCCCCGCGCGTCAGCCGGTCGCCGGCCCCGGCCGATGGGTCAGGCGGATCACCGTCGTGGAGTCGACCTTGCGTGCGCCGGCCGAGGTGCCGCACCCGGTGCCGACACTGGTGCCCACGGCGCGCAGCGCGTCACCGGCGAAGCGCGCGCTGTCGGAGGTGACCGCACCGGTGGCGACCAGCGAGGCGGTCCCGGCGGCCTTGATGACGTCGATGTGCTCGAACGAGAGGGTGGAGGTGCCGCCGTCCGCCCAGGTGACGCGGGTGGTCAAGGTGTCGCCGTGCTCGTCGCCGGTGCATTCGGTGCGCGGCAGGGTGACGGTGTGGTCGACGGTCCCGGCGGCGACGGACCTGCCCGTCGGGTCGACACACGTCACGGTGCCGGTCATGTGCAGCGTGTCGGCCTGGGGCGCGTTGCCGCGTACCGGGCCGACCGGCCTGTCGAACGTGCCGTGGAGGGTGCGTACGCAGGTGGCGTCGACCTCGGGCTCGCCGGAGGCGGCGCCGGCGGGAATCGCTGCTTCGAGGAGTGCCACGGCGGTCAGTGCGGCACCGACGAGAACGGGTTTCATGAATCGGTTTTCCCTTGTCGGATTCCGGTAGGACTAATGAGCCTGTGACAGGGCTTCGGTTCCGTACGCGGGAGCCATGGCGGAGATTCCGGTGACAACGAAATCCCGGATCGCCGCCAGGTGGTCGTCACGCCGGACGGGGCCGTCGCGGTCGGTGTCCATGTCCCGCCACACGGCCTCGCGGGCGCGACGGGCCTCGGCGACGACCGGGGCGTGGGCCGGAACCCCCAGGGCCGCGGCCACGCGGTCCACCCGCGCGAGGCATTCCGTCCGGGAGACAATCTGATCGCCATCCAAGTCAAACATTGAGAAAATGCGACGTTTCGCATCATCAGACACAGAATTGCCTTCCGGATTGCTTCCAAGATTACCGAGACCGCACGATACCGACGAATTTCCCGGTTCCCTTCGAGGCGCGCGATCCGGCCGCCTCGGACGAGCGGCCCGAGCGGACACCGGCGGCCCTCGGTGGCCCTCGGCGCATGGAGGCGCGGAGGCACGGGCCCCCGGGCCCGCCCGTCCCTGCGATTCCGCCCACCCCGGCGACGCCGCTAGCAGCCGACCGGATCCCCGGGCCCGGGGCGCTGCGTGTCGCCCTCGGTCAGGTGTCGGGTCACCGTGTCGAGGTCCGTGCCCAGCCGCTGGGCGGCG
>NZ_JBEXWT010000178.1:0-6488 GCF_040629945.1 Kitasatospora sp. NPDC005856
GGCGGCCGGGGCCGCGGCGCTGGGGGCCGGGGGAGCGGCCGCCGGGGGCATCGGCTCCGGCGTGCCGGTGAGCGCGTACGCGGCGACGGCGGCAGCGGCCACCGCGATGGCGGCGGCGATCCCGGCCTTGGCGGCGGTGCCCAGGCCCTCTCCGGCCGCGGCGGCTCCCGCCCCACCGGAGCCCGCCCCGGCGGATCCGGCGGCACCCGCACCGGCCGCACCGGCGGCCCCCGCGGCTCCCGAGGACCCGGAGGCCGCGGCGGCCGTCCCGGCCGCCGTTGCGCCACCGACGGCGGCGACACCGCCCACGGCGGCCGCGGCGGCGCTGAACCCTCCGACGCCGATCCAGACGAGCACACCGCCGGGCAGCAGGGCCCGCAGCCCGGTGTTGATCTCGGTCAGTTCCAGGCAGGCGGCCGTGCAGCGGTCGCACTCCTTGAGGTGCCGGCCGACCTCCGCCGAGGCCCGCTTGCGCAGCGAGCCCCGCGCGTACGCCCCGAGCCGGTTGGCGTACCCCTCGCACGCGCTGTCCTGGCTGCCCGAGACGTGCGCCTGGAGGAACGCGGCGGCGAGCCGGTCGCGGGCCCGGTGGGCCTGGACGGCGGTGGCGTTGGCGGTCTTGCCGAGCATCACCGCGACGGTCTTCGGGGACTCCCGCTCGACCTCGGTGTGCCAGAGCACCACCCGGTCGTCCTCGGGCAGTTCGGCGTAGGCCTGCATGACCATCCGCTGGTCGGCCATCGCCATCGCCCAGGCGTCGGCGCCCGGGTCGGCGAGGTCGACGTCGACCACGGCGGCCGAGGTCTGCGCGAACACGGCGAAGTCGTCCACGAGTTGCTCGCGGCGCTCGCTGCGGTGCCAGGCGGCGGCGACGTTGCGCACGGCGGTCAGCAGGTACGCGCGGACGGCGAACTCGGGGCCCTTGCCCGCCCGCAGCGCCTGCAGGGTGCGGGCGAACACCTCGCCCGCGAGGTCCTCGGCGGTGAAGCTGTCCCGGCAGCAGGTGCGCGCGTAGCGGCGCACCGAGTCGGCGTGCCGGCGGTAGATCTCCTCGTACGCCGTGTCGTCGCCGGCCCGCACCCGGGCGGTCAACTCGGCGTCGGAGGCGGGGCGCTCGCCGTCCACCGGATCGGCGGGGGCGGGGACGGTCGGCCGGGCGGTCCGGCCGTCGCCGGTGAACGGTTCGCCGACGAACGCCTCGGGGGCGACGCCGCCCCGGCCCGCCGGGGCCTGTCCGGGCACCCGGCCCGGGGGCAGTGCGGCGGCGGAGGCGGAGAGCGTCTCGCGGCTGGGCATCCCGGCCTGGTCCGGGACGTGTCCGGCGGCCGAACCAGCTGCGGCGCCCGGCACTTGGGCCGTTCCGCCGGCGCCGCTGAGACTGCAGGAGCCCGCGCCGGGCCCCTCGACGGCATCACCGGAGAGGCCCCCGAAGTCGAGGCCGTACCCGTAGTCGTTCTGTTCCTCGGCGCTCACAACGGACCCCAGATTCCACGACAGCCCCCGTAGTGTGGCAGGGCGCACGGGAGTGCGTAGGCGCACGGTTCCCCGACGTACGGCGCCGACGGCGCGCGAACGGCGCGCATCGGGACATTGGCTCCAACCACGGGCAAAGGATGGCATAGCGCAGGGATCGGCGGAAGCCGGACCAGCCGCCTTCCACTCCTCCGAGGGGCCGTCGCGGGAGCGTTCGCCCAGCGTGGAGCAGCGGGGTGTGCGACTCCCGCACCCGGCGCGCGCACCCGGGCCGCGCGCCGGTCCTCCCTCCAACTCCCGCACCCGCCGGGCGTGGCGGACCGGCCGGCCGGCGGGTGTCAGCGCACCCGCAGGCCGTCCAGCAGGATCTGCAGCAGCCGGTCCGGGGGCCCGGCGGGCGGCTGGTTGTCCGTCTGTGGAGAAGTCGGCGAGAAACCGCCGGTTGCCGGCGCGGAGACCGAGGGACGGGTCGCGTGCACCGGCACCGAGGCGGTCAGCACCAGGACCACGTCCGACACCGTGACGCCCGGCCGCAGTTCGCCCGCCGCACCGGCCCGCGCCACCAGGGCGGCCAGCAGCTGGAGCAGCAGCCGGGGATCGGCGTCGGCCGCCGAAGGCTCGACCACCCCGCCGGAGCGGGCCTCCTCGCCGCGCAGGTCGAAGCGGACCGCCGCGGGCGGCTCCGGTGCCCGTTGCTCGGGCACCCGGCCCAGCTCCTCCGCGTACCGGAACGCCTCCGGCGGCAGCAGCCGCCCGGCTCCGGTGGACACCGCGCGGGCCAGGTAGCCGGCCAGCGCCTCCCAGGCGCCGTCACCGCCGTACAGCGACTCCCGCGCCTGCGCGGTCAGCCATGCCACCTCCTCGGCGGCGATCCGCTGGACCAGCACCTCCTTGCTCGGGAAGCGCCGGTAGACGGTGCCGACCCCGACCCCGGCCCGGCGCGCGACCTCCTCCATCGGCGCGCCGTAGCCGAACTCGCCGAACACCTCGCGGGCCGCCCGCAGCACGCTCTCCAGGTTCCGCCGGGCGTCGACCCGCAACCGGGCCCCGGGCACCGGCACGGCGGCCGGTACCGGTTCCGTCCGGTACGCCACCGGCGAGTACGCCGGCCCGCCCTGCGGCGGCAGGTCCACCGGTCCGCGTTGCTCGGGGACCATGCCCGTTCCGGCCTGCGGTGCACCCGCCCGCCCCAACACCTGCTCCTGATCCATCATCCCAACTCTCCCCCGCAGGCGTCCGAATCCGGACCCTGTCGTCGCCCGCCCCCGCACCCCCCGGTGCAGCTCAGCCCGTCAGAAATGACCCGATGACCCATCGCTCGTGCCGCCCGTCCCGTTCCGGTGACCACGGTTCGTGCCGCCGTGCCGGGTCCACGTCCGGCTCGGCGCGTCGGCACCGTCCGGGGCCCTGTCCGGGAACTACCCTTCCCCGGATGACTGTCCCCCAGTCGGGTTCTCACGCCAACGCTGGAACTGGCCGTAATGGCCGCTCCACGGTGCGTCGCCGCCGTTTGTCATGGCGACGGCCGCCCCGGTACACAATCCGACCATAGTTCACCAGTCTCCGAGGCCGAAAGTGCGTCAGAAAGTCGCCCAGTAGGCACAACTGGCCACGCCGGTCACTCGTGTCGCAACCAGCCCCGTACGGACTGTGGACAAGACGACCCCCGCCGGTCCTTCATAGGGGGCGTGATGGGGGGACACCCCCGGCCGCGGGGCGGCCGGGACGAAACGTCGCATCGGCAGGAGGTGCACCATCAGGATCCTGATCGCCGGCGGCGGCTGCGCCGGAACGGCCGCCGCACTCCACCTCCAGCGCGCCCTGCGGGAACGGCTGCGGCGCGGAGAGGTGGAGATCACCGTCGTCGAGCCCCAGGCCTACTTCACCTACCACCCGCTGCTGGCCGAGGTGGCGGCCGGCTCGATCGACCCGAGACACGTGGTCGTCCCGCTGCGCCGGGTCCTGCCGGACTGCCGGGTGCTCACCGCCCGGATCACCCGGATCGAACACGCCGCCCGGCGCGCCCTGGCCGACGCCGCGGGCCCCGGCGAACCCCCCGCGCCGGTCGAACTGCCCTACGACGTCCTGGTGGTGGCCCCCGGCTCGGTCTCCCGCACGGCACCGGTGCCCGGCCTCGCCGAACACGGCCTCGGCTTCTCCACCGTCGGCGAGGCGGTGGGCCTGCGCAACCACGTCCTGGAGCAGCTCGACCTCGCCTCCGCGACCCGCGACCCGGCGCTGCGCCAGTCCGCCCTCACCTTCGTCTTCGTCGGCGCCGGCTACGCGGGTGTCGGCGCGCTCGCCGAACTGGAGGACATGGCCCGCACCGCCGTGCGCGGCTACCACAACGTCCGCGCCGAGGACCTGCGCTGGGTGCTGGTCGAGGCGACCGGCCGGATCCTCGCCGAGGAGTCGCCCGAACTCGCCGCGCACACCCTCGGCGAACTGCGCGAACGCGGCGTCGACATCCGGCTGCGCACCACCCTGGAGTCCGCCGCCGACCGGGTCGTGGCGCTCTCCGACGGTAGCCGCTTCGGCGCCCGCACCCTGGTCTGGACGGCGGGCGTGCGGCCGGCCCCGCTGCTGCGCGAGACCGACCTGCCGCTGGACACCCTCGGCCGGGTGCGATGTCTGGCGACCCTGCAGGCCGTCGGGCCGGACGGACGGGCCCTGCCCGGCGTCTGGGCGGCCGGCGACTGCGCCGCCGTGCCGGACCCGAACGCGGACGGCGCCCCCTGTGCCCCCAACGCCCAGCACGCCTTCGCCCAGGCCGAGCTGCTCGCCCGCAACGTCGTGGTCGCCCTGGACGGCGGGCCGCACGCCCCGGGGCTGGCCGACTACCGGCCCGGCCCCGCCGCCTGTTCGACCTCGCTCGGCCCGCGCCGGGCCGTCGCGCACACCCGCCGCGGCGGCCGGCTCACCGGCCGCCGGGCCTGGTGGCTGCACCGGGCCCGGCACCTGCGGCGGCTGCCGAGCGCCGAGCGCCGGGTGCGGGTGCTGATGGACTGGGTGCTCGGCGGGGTGTTCTCCCGGGAGGTGGTCTCGCTGGGCGCGATGGAGCACCCGCGTTCGGCCTTCGAGAGCGGGTTCGACCGGATGCCCGGCCGGCCGCCCGACGCCGGACCGGATGCCGCCCGGTGACCACGGCCTCCGTCCGGGGTCGGCGGCCGACCGAACGGCGGGCCGGAGGGTGGGTCGGATGGTGGGGCGGAGGACGGAACGGACGGCCACGCCGGGCGCGCGACTTCCGGAACCGGGCCTCCGCCTGACAGGATCAGCCCGACCTGGTCATTACCCCGTGTGCTGCTGCGCACACAAAAAGTGATGATATGCCTGGAAAACGAGGAAGCGGCCGTCGTTTGAACCTCATGCGCTGGAGCGCCCGGCTCGCCGGAGTCCCCTGGCGTGCCCTCCCGCCCAACGGGACCGGCACCGAGGACGGTGCGCCCTGCCCCGACGGCGTCGTCGTGCCCGGCCCCCGCGACCCGAGCGGCCCCGCCACCACCGCCGAGCTCCTCGACCCGCACAAGCCGCAGAACCTGCGCGAGGTCCTCAACCGCATCCCCGCCCCGGTCGCCGTCACCTACGGCCCGCTCCACCAGCTCGGCTACGCCAACCGCGCCTACCGCGAACTCTTCGGCGAACGCCCCACCGGCCTCCCGGCGGCCGAGGCGCTTCCCGAACTCGCCACCATGGGCGTCCTGCCCCTGATGGACCAGGTCATCCGCGGCGGCCGCCCGCGCAGCGTCAAGGCCCGCTGCATCCTCGGCCTCACCGGCAACCGCTACTACAACGTCTCCTGCGTCCCGCTCGGCGCCGGGGAGAACGGCGACGCCCCCATCGAAGGGCCGCCCGCCGGCGTGCTGATCTTCGCCGCCGAGGTCACCGACCAGGTCCTCGCCGCCGCCCGCCTGCGCGAGGCCGAGCGCCGCCAGCGCGAGGCCGCCGTCACCCTCCAGCGCAGCCTGCTCCCGCAGAAGCTCGACCAGCCGGCCGGACTACGGGTCGCCGCCACCTACCAGCCGGGCGGCGCCGAGGCCGCGGTCGGCGGCGACTGGTACGACGTCATCGCCATCGACGGCGGGCGCACGGCACTCGTCATCGGCGACGTCATGGGCCGCGGCCTGCGCGCCGCCGCCGTCATGGGCCAGCTGCGTACGGCCGTCCGCGCCTACGCCCGCCTCGACCTGCCCCCGCACGAGGTGATGCGCCTGCTCGACGGCCTCGCCATGGAGATCGACGCCAACCAGATCGCCACCTGCACCTACGCCGTCTGGGACCCGCGGCGCCGCACCCTCTCCTACGCCTCCGCCGGACACCTCCCGGTACTCCTGCGCTGCCCGGACGGCACCATCCTGCGCAGCGAGGAGCAGAACGGCCCGCCGCTCGGCACCGGCGACGGCCTGCACGTCTCCCACACGCTGCGCCTGCTCCCCGGCACCACCGGCGTCCTCTATACCGACGGACTGGTCGAGCGCCGGGACGAGGACATCGACCAGGGCCTCGACCTCCTGGCCCGCACCCTGACCGGAGCCGTCGGCGCCCCCGAGGTGATCTGCGCCAGGCTGCTGCGGGCGATGGGCGTGACCTCCGAGCACGACGACGACGTCGCCGTCCTGGCCTTCCAGCTGCCGGCGGACGAGGGCGCCGAGAATTCGGTTGCGCCGGTTGACTCGGCGAGTCCAGAGGTCTAGTGTTCTTCGAGCTGCCTGGCAGGGAGCACCGGACACGCATCAGCGCGGACGGTCCCGGGGCAGCCAATCCCTTGAAACACCACTTCCCGGTTCGGGCCGGGTCGCTTCGTCGTTTTCACGTTGCGGCCTGGTGCTTATTCGGTGTGCGCGTTTATCGGATTGCGGTCGGATTCGCTTTTCGGAGCGGGGATCGGCTAGAGTTTGAAACGTCGGACAGGGCGTCAAGCCCCGGAAGACACCGGCGAGTTGGATGAACGAAGCCCCGGAAACGGAGCGGAAAACATCTGATAAGCTGGAAACACGAAAGAACGAAGCCCGGAG
>NZ_JBEXWT010000179.1:0-6052 GCF_040629945.1 Kitasatospora sp. NPDC005856
GAGTGGCCCACCACCGCGTCCGGGACGACCCCGAACGAACGCCACACCTCCGCCAGCGACACCATCACCGCCCACAGCACCGGCTGCACCACATCGACCCGCGCCAACAGCGCCTCCGAACCCAACGCCTCCGCCAACGACCAGTCCACGTAAGGCGCCAGCGCCCGCTCGCACTCCGCCATCCGCCCCGCGAACACCGCCGATTCGGCCAGCAGCTCCGCGGCCATCCCCACCCACTGCGAACCCTGACCCGGGAACACCAACACCGAACGACCCGAGGACACACCGTCGCCCCGCACCAGGCCCGGCACCGAGCGGTCCTCCGCCAGCGCCTTCACGCCGTCGAGCAGCCGGTCCGGGTCGGTGCCCACCACGACGGCCCGCCGCTCGAAGGCGGTACGCGTGAGGGCGAGGGCGCGGCCGGTGTCGGCGGCCCGCAGGGGTCCGGGGGCGGTGCCCAGGTGTGCCAGCAGCCGGGCCGCCTGGGCGCGCAGCGCCTCGTCGGTACGCCCCGAGAGCACCCAGGGCAGCGGGTGCGGATCGCCGTCGTCCGCGGTTTCGGCCACCGGTTCGGCTTCCTCCGCCGGGGCCTGTTCCAGGATCAGGTGGGCGTTGGTGCCGCTGACGCCGAAGGCGGACACGCCGGCCCGGCGCGGCCGGTCGACGGCGGGCCAGTCGCGGGCCTCGGAGAGGACTTCCACGGCACCCGACGACCAGTCCACCATGGGCGTCGGCCGGTCCGCGTGCAGGGTCCTGGGCAGTTCGCCGTGCCCGATCGCGAGCACCATCTTGATGACGCCGCCGACGCCGGCCGCCGCCGAGGTGTGGCCGATGTTGGACTTCAGCGAGCCCAGCCACAGCGGCCGTTCGGCGGGCCGTCCCTGGCCGTACGTCGCCAGCAGTGCCTGCGCCTCGATCGGGTCGCCCAACCGCGTCCCCGTACCGTGCGCCTCCACCACGTCCACGTCCGGCACGGTCAGCCCCGCATCCGCCAGCGCCGCCCGGATCACCCGCTGCTGCGACGGACCGCTGGGTGCCGTCAGACCGTTGCTCGCGCCGTCCTGGTTCGTCGCCGAACCGCGGATGACGGCCAGTACCGGGTGTCCGTTGCGGCGGGCGTCCGACAACCGCTCCAGCAGCAGGACGCCTGCGCCCTCGGACCAGCCGGTGCCGTCCGCGTCCGCCGAGAACGCCTTGCAGCGGCCGTCGGCCGACAGTGCGCGCTGGCGGCTGAACGCCACGAACGGGTCGGGGGTCGCCATCACCGACACCCCGCCGGCCAGGGCCAGCGTGCAGTCGCCCGCCCGCAGGGCGCGGATCGCCAGGTGCAGGGCGACCAGGGAGGAGGAGCAGGCCGTGTCCACGGTCACCGCGGGCCCTTCCAGACCCAGGGTGTAGGCGATCCGGCCGGAGACCACGCTGCTCGCGGTCCCGGTGTCCAGCAGGCCCTGGACCTCGGGGAGGTGGCGCGAGCCCGCGCCGTAGCCGTTGCCGATCGCCCCGAGGAACACGCCCGTGCCGGTGCGCCGCAGCGCGCGGGGGTCGATCGCGGCCCGCTCGACCGCCTCCCAGGCGGTCTCCAGGGCCAGCCGCTGCTGCGGGTCCATCGACAGGGCCTCGCGCGGCGAGATGCCGAAGAACTCCGCGTCGAACTCGGCCGCGTCGTGCAGGAAGCCGCCGTGCCGGGTGTAGGAGGTGCCGGGCCGCTCGGGGTCCGGGTCGTAGAGGCCCTCCAGGTCCCAGCCGCGGTTGACCGGCCAGGCGGAGACCGCGTCGGCGCCCCGGGAGACCAGGTCCCACAGGAGTTCGGGCGTGTCGGCGCCGCCGGGGTAGCGGCAGGCCATGGAGACGATGGCGATCGGTTCGTGGCGGGCCCGCTCGGCCTCGCGCAGCTTCCTCCGGGCGTCACCGAGGTCCGCGGTGGTGCGCCTGAGGTAGTCGAGCAGCTTCTTGTCGTCGGACATCAGTGCCAGCTCTCTCTCAGACGTTCCCGAAGTCGTTGTCGATCAGGGCGAACAGCTCGTCCGCTGTCGCCGTTTCGGTCACCGTTGCGGTGTCGTCCACCGCCCCGGGAGGTACTGCCCTGCCGCCCGGTGCGCCGGCGCGCCGGCGCCAGCCGCGCAGCAGCTCGTCCAGTCGTTCGCCGACCCCGTCGCTGTCGTCCGCGCCGGGCGGGGCGGCCGTGAGGAGCGTGGCCAGCCGGTCCAGCTCGGCCAGCAGCGGCGAGGGTGGTTCGGGCGCGGCGGACAGCTCCGCGTCCAGGTAGGCGGCGAGCGCCTCGGGCGTCGGGTGATCGAAGACGGCCGTCGGCGGGACGGCCAGCCCGGTGGCCTCGCACAGCGCGTTCCTGAACCGCACCGCGAGCATCGAGTCGAAGCCGACCTCGGCGAAGGAGCGTTCCGGGCGCACCGGGCCGGTTCCGGTGTGGCCGAGGACCGCGGCCGAGTGCCGGACGACGAGGTCGAGCACCGCCTGACGGCGGGCCCTCCGGTCCAGCGGGGCCAGCCGGGCGGCCAGTCGTGCGGCGGGGGTGCCGTCGTCGTCGGCCGCGGCCTCCGGAGCGTCCTCGGCCGGCGCCCCGGTGGGGGCGGCGGCCGTCCGGCCCGGGGTGGCCAGCCAGTACCGGTCGCGCTGGAAGGGGTACGTCGGCAGCAGGACGGGGGCCGGTCCGCCCGGCCCGGGGGTCCCCGTCCAGGGCGACCAGTCCACCGGACCGCCGCCGGCCGCCCACGCCTCGGTCAGCGAGGCCAGCAGCCGGTCCCGGCCGCCGTCGCCGCGCCGCAACGTGCCGACCGCCGACACCTCCCGCCCGGCCTCCGCGGCCACCGCCTCGATCCCGGCGAGCAGCACCGGGTGCGGGCTGACCTCGACGAGCAGGGTGTGGCCCGCGTCCAGCAGGGTGCGGGTCGCTCCGGCGAAGTCGACCGGTTCGCGCAGGTTGCGGTACCAGTAGGCGGCGTCGAGCGACTCTCCGGCGACGGGTTCGCCGGTCACGGTCGAGTAGAGCGGGACGGCCGAGGCGCGGGGGCGTATCCCGGTGAGGGCTTCGCGCAGCTCGTCCTCGATCTCGGCGACCTGGGCCGAGTGGGCCGCGTAGTCCACCGGGATCGCCTTGGCCCGGACGCCTTCCCGCTCGCAGGCCGCGAGCAGGGCGGCCAGCTCCTGGGGCTCCCCGGCGACGACCACGGCGTCGGGGCCGTTCACCGCGGCCACGCACGCGCGTCCGCCGGCGGGCAGCAGGCCCGTGGTCCGCTCGGCGGAGGCGGCGACCGACACCATGCCGCCGCGGCCCGCCAGCCTCAGTAGCGCCTGGCTGCGCCGCGCCACCACGAGGGCCGCGTCGTCGAGCGACAGCGCTCCGGCGACGCAGGCGGCGGCGATCTCGCCCTGGCTGTGCCCGACGACCGCGTCCGGGGTGACCCCGGTGTCGCGCCAGTGCGCGGCCAGCGCGACCATCACGGCGAAGAGCACCGGCTGGACGACGTCCACGCGGTCGAGCGTCGGTGCGCCGGGCGCGCCGCGCAGCACCTCGGTCAGGGACCAGTCGGTGTGCGGGGCGAGCGCCCGTTCGCAGGCGGCGACGGCGGCGGCGAACGGCGCGGAGGTGTCGAGCGCCGCCGCGGCCATGCCGGCCCACTGCGAGCCCTGGCCGGGGAAGACGAAGACCGTGCGGCCGCCGCGCACCCGGTCCTGCACGGCGTCGGGCGCGGGTTCTCCCGCCGCGAGGGCGCCCAGCCAGCCGAGCAGCGCGGCGCGGTCGCGGCCGGTGGCGGCCGCCCGGAAGGGCAGGGAGGGGCGGGTGGTGGCGAGCGCCCGGGCGGCCGCGGCGGCGCCCACGGCGGGGTCGGCCCGCAGGTGCTCGCCCAGTCGGCGCGCCTGGCGGTGCAGGGCCGCGGGGGTCATGGCGGAGAGCAGCCAGGGAACCGTGGCCCCGGTGTCCTCGGCCGGTTCGCCGTCCGTGTCGCCGGGCGGACCGTCGGCGGCGGGTGCCTCCTCCAGGATGGCGTGGGCGTTGGTGCCGCTCATGCCGAACGCGGAGACGCCGGCCCGGCGCGGCCGGCCCCCGTCCGGGGCGTCCCAGGGGCGGGCGTCCGCGAGCAGCCGGACCGCGCCGGCCGACCAGTCCACCCGGCTGGACGCCTGCTGGGCGTGCAGGGTGCCGGGGAGCACGCCGTTCCGCAGGGCGAGCACCGTCTTGATGACCCCGGCGACCCCGGCGGCGGCCTGGGTGTGCCCGATGTTGGACTTCAGCGACCCCAGCCACAGCGGGCGGTCAGCGGGCCGGTCCTGGCCGTAGGTGGCCAGCAGGGCCTGCGCTTCGATGGGGTCGCCGAGTACGGTCCCGGTGCCGTGCGCCTCGACCAGGTCGACCTCGGCGCCGGACAGTCCTGCCGTGGCCAGCGCGGCCCGGATCACCCGCTGCTGCGCGGGGCCGCTCGGGGCGGTGAGGCCGTTGCTGGCACCGTCCTGGTTCACCGCGGTGCTCCGTACCAGGGCGAGGACCGGGTGCCCGAGGCGGCGCGCGTCGGAGAGGCGTTCCACGAGCAGGACGCCCACCCCTTCGCCCCACCCGGTGCCGTTCGCCCCTTCGGCGAAGGAGCGGCAGCGGCCGTCGGGCGACAGGCCCTGCTGGCGGCTGAACTCGACGAAGACGTCCGGGCTCGCCATCACCGCGGCGCCGCCGACCAGGGCGAACGAGCAGTCGCCGGCCCGCAGTGCCTGGCCGGCCAGGTGCAGTGCCACCAGCGAGGACGAGCAGGCCGTCTCCACGGTCACGGCGGGGCCGCCGAGGCCGAGCGTGTAGGCGACCCGGCCGGAGGCGACGCTGGTGACCGTGCCGCTGAGCAGGTGCCCCTCGACCTCGTCGGCCGGGTCCTGCGGGCCGGTGCCGTAGCCCTGGGAGGCGACGCCGACGTAGACGCCGCCCTCGCTGCCGCGTACCGACGCGGGGTCGAGTCCGGCCCGCTCCAGGGCCTCCCAGCTGGTTTCGAGCAGCAGCCGCTGCTGCGGGTCCATGGCCAGGGCCTCGCGCGGGGAGATGCCGAAGAACTCCGCGTCGAACTCGGCCGCGCCGTCCAGGAATCCGCCGCCGGTGGTGTAGAAGGTGCCCGGGTGCAGGGGGTCCGGGTCGTAGAGGGTGTCCAGCGGCCAGCCGCGGTCGGCGGGCAGCGCGGCGACCGCGTCCACTCCGTCGGCCACCAGCTGCCACAGGTCCTCGGGCGAGCGGACGCCGCCCGGGAACCGGCAGGCCATCGAGACGATCGCCAGGGGTTCGTCGGCCGCCGCGGGCCCGGCCGCGCCGGCCGTGCTGGCCGCGCCGGTCGTGCCGTCGGCACCCGGTTCCGTGCCGCTCAGCCCGGCGAACAGGTGCGCGGCGAGGGCGTCCGCCGTCGGGTGGTCGAAGACGGAGGTGAGCGCGAGCGGCAGGGCGGTGGCCGCGACCAGCCGGTTGCGGAGTTCGACGGCGGTGAGCGAGTCGAAGCCCGCCTCGCGGAACGGGCGGTCGGCTGCGAGGCCGACGGCCGACTCGTGGCCCAGCACGGCGGCCGCTTCGCTCCGGACCAGCTCCGTCAGCAGTTTGCGGCCCTCGGGCTCGGACAGCCGGTGCAGCCGGTGCGACCACGACGGGTCGCCGCCCGTACCGGGTCCGGACCCTGTGGAGGTGTCCGCGGCCGCGGGGCCGCCGTCCGCCGACCGGAACTCGGCGGCGGCCGGCAGGCCGCGCAGCAGCGCGCTCTCCCGGACCGAACCGAAGGTGGGCGCGAAGCGACTCCAGTCCAGCTCGGCGACGACCGGTTCGCCCTCGTCCAGGGCCAGCGCCAGGCCGAGCGCCGAGAGCGCCGCCGCAGGGTCCATCGGCACCAGCCCGTGGCGGCGCAGGCCGTCACCGACGGCGCCCTCGGCCATGCCCGCGCCGGCCCAGGGGCCCCAGGCCACCGAGGTCGCCGGCAGGCCCCGGCCTCGCCGCGCCGCGGCGAGGCCGTCCAGGTAGGCGTTGGCCGCCGCGTACGCGCCCTGGCCGCCGCTGCCCCAGGTGCCCGAGAGAGAGGAG
>NZ_JBEXWT010000180.1:0-6023 GCF_040629945.1 Kitasatospora sp. NPDC005856
GCGAAGATCACGCAGATCTACGAGGGCACCAACCAGGTCCAGCGGATCGTGATGGCCCGCAACCTGCCGTAACCCGCCCCGACCTGCACCGACGGCCCCCGACCGCCCCTCCGCGGTCGGGGGCCGTATGTCGTCCGGCATCGAACCGTCCTGGACGCGGCGCCCGCGCCGGTGTCATAAATGATCGTCAATTCATGCGCGGCACGCGACGATTGCGAGAGATCGACGATCATGGGCAACATCCCCGAGCAGGACTCCGCCGGCAAGGTCTGGCTGATCACCGGCGCCAACTCCGGCTTCGGCCGGGCGATCGCGAAGGTCGCGCTGGCGGCCGGTGACACCGTCGTGGCCGCCGTGCGGCGCCCCGAGACGCTGGAGGTGGCGGCCGGCAAGCACCCGGGCAGGCTGTTCCCGGTCCGGCTGGACGTCACCGACCAGGAGCGGATCCCGGCCGTCGTCGCGGAGACCGTCCAGCGGCACGGTCGGATCGACGTCCTGGTGAACAACGCCGGGCGCGGGCTGATCGGTGCCGTCGAGGAGTCCACCGACCGCGAGCTGCGGGACCTGATGGACCTGCACTTCTTCGGCCCGGCCGCACTCACCCGGGCCGTGCTGCCGCACCTGCGGGCCCAGGGCTCGGGCGCGGTGGTGCAGATGAGCAGCATGGGCGGCCGCTTCAGCTTCCCCGGCGTGGGCGCCTACTCGGCCACCAAGTTCGCGCTGGAGGGGCTGTCCGAGGCGCTGGCCAAGGAGGTGGCCGGCTTCGGGGTCAAGGTACTGATCGTCGAGCCCGGCGCCTTCCGGACCGGCTTCGCGGGGGGCGACGCGCTCGCCCACTCCGCCCCCATCGAGGCGTACGAGCCGGTCGTCGGCCCGGTCCGCGCCGGACTGCCGGACAGCGACGGCAAGCAGCCCGGTGACCCGGTCAAGGCCGCCGAGGCGATCCTGGCCGCGCTGGCCGCCGAGCACACCCCGCTGCGGCTCGCGCTCGGCGGCGACGCGGTGGACGGCGTCCTGGGCACCCTCGACGAGCAGCGGCGGGAGGCCGAGGCCTGGGAGGCGGTCGGCCGCGACACCGACTTCCCGGCCGGCGCGTAGGGCCCGCCCGGCGAGCGGCCCACCGCTCGACGAAAACCGCGCGACGGCGGGCAGCCGCGCTCCGTAGGCTGCCCGCCATGTCCTCCACGCCGACCACGCCCGCCGCACTCGGCCTGGCCCCCATCACCCCCGAGAACGTCGACGCCGCCCTCGCCCTGCGGGTCCGCCCCGACCAGGAGGCCCTGGTGGCGCCGGTGGTGAGGTCGCTGGCCGAGGCGTACGCGTACGGGGACACCGCCTGGCCGCGGCTGATCCTGGACGACGGGCTGCCGGTCGGCTTCGTGATGGCCTTCTTCGACATCGCCTTCCACCCCGACCGCCCCGGCGACCGCCCCCGCTCCGGCCTGTGGCGGCTGCTGATCGACGCCGAGCGGCAGCGCGGCGGCTACGGCCGCTTCGCCGTCGAGCAGGTCTGCGCCGAGATCCGCCGCCGCGGCGGCTCCCGCGTCACCGTCACCTACCACCCGGGCCCGGACGGCCCGGCGGAGTTCTACGCCCGGCTGGGCTTTCGCCCGACCGGGGAGCTGAGCGGCGACCAGGCCGTCGCCGAGCTGGACCTCCCGCCGCTCGACTGAGCGGCGCCGCCGCCCGGTAGGGTCCCGGGCCATGAGCGAGCCGGACTTCCTCACCGAGACCAGGGCGTTCTACGACGCCGTCGCCACCGAGTACACCGAGCTCTTCCGGGACGCGCTGGACCGCATGCCGGTGGACCGGGCGATGCTGGCGCTCTTCGCCGAGCTGGTCCGCGCCGAGCGGCCGGACGGCCGGACGGCCGAACTCGGCTGCGGTCCGGGCCGGATGACCGGCCCGCTGCACCGGCTCGGCGTGGACGTGCACGGGATCGACCTCTCGCCGCGGATGGTCGAGCTGGCCCGGCAGGCCCACCCGGAGGTGCCGTTCAGCGTCGGCTCGATGTTCGACCTCCCCTTCCGGGACGGGGAGTTGACCGGCGTGATGGCCTGGTACTCGATCATCCACACCCCGGCGGAGCGGCTCCCCGAGGTGTTCGCCGAGTGCGCCCGGGTGCTCGCCCCCGGCGGCCACCTGCTGCTCGCCTTCCAGGTCGGCGACCGGCCCTCGCGCCAGGAGCGCCCCTTCGGCCACCCCGTGTCGCTGGACTTCCGCCGGCTGCGGCCGGAGCACGTCGAGGAGCTGGCGCGGGAGGCCGGCCTGCCGGTCACCTCCCGTACGGTCCGCGAGCCCGAGGGGGACGAGAGGACCCCGCAGGCCTATCTGCTGGCCCGCAAGCCGAAGGCCTGAGGAACCCGCCTACGCGGCCTCGGAGGGGGACGGCGGCTGCCCGGAGGCGGTCGCGATCACCTCGTCCAGCACCTCGCGGGAGCGCAGCAGGTCGCTGATCGTCCGGTCGATCCGCTCGCGCTCCGCGGTGAGCTCCTCGACCAGCAGCGGGGTGGCGATCTCGTTCGGGCCGCCGTCGGAGTCCCGCATGCAGGGGAGGATCTTGTAGATGGTCCGGCTGTGGAGTCCGGCCGCGAACAGCTCCTGGATGTGCACCACCCGGTCGACGGCGGCCTCCGGGTACTCGCGGTGGCCGCCCTCGGTGCGGCGGGCGGCCAGCAGACCCTGCTGCTCGTAGTAGCGCAGCGAGCGTTCGCTCACGCCCGTCCGACGGGCCAGTTCGCCGATCCGCATGCCGTCCACCCCGTCTCCGGCCCCGTTCCGCGCCGCGGCCCGAACCTGACACCGATGGTAGCTTCCCGGCCGCGCCTCGGGGCGGAGTCCGCGCGGCGCGGAACCGGTTAACACAGCCGCGTCCGCCCTGTCCCGGCCGGGGGCACTGCGCGTCGAACAGGTGATCGTGCCATCATCCCTGCATGTCTTCCAACGTTTTCTTCGACATCACGATCAACGACGAGCCGGCCGGCCGGATCGTCTTCAAGCTGTACGACGACGTCGTTCCCAAGACCGCCCAGAACTTCCGCGAGCTGGCCACCGGCCAGAACGGCTTCGGCTACGCGGGCTCCGGCTTCCACCGCGTGATCCCGGCCTTCATGCTCCAGGGCGGTGACTTCACCAACCACAACGGCACCGGCGGCAAGAGCATCTACGGCGAGAAGTTCGCGGACGAGAACTTCCAGATCAAGCACGACCGCCCGGGCCTGCTGTCGATGGCCAACGCCGGCCGCAACACCAACGGCTCGCAGTTCTTCATCACCACCATCGTCACCGACTGGCTGGACGGCAAGCACGTCGTCTTCGGCGAGGTCGTCGAGGGCATGGACCTGGTCAAGAAGATCGAGGGCCTCGGCTCGTCGAGCGGCCGCACCTCGGCCAAGATCACCATCGCCGCGTCCGGCGAGGTCAAGTAGTCACCGCCGCCACTGGCACGCACCGCCCCGGAGCGGGACGTCGGGTCTTCCGGCCTCCCGCTCCGGGGCGGTTTCGTACCCGCTTCCGTGCCTCTTCCGCTTCCGCATCCGCTTCGCGCCCGCCTTGCGCCCGTTCCGCGCCGTTCCGCGCCGGGCCGGGCCGCGGTGCGGCGGGCAGGGTAGCCCGGAGCGCCGCCGTCCGGGCCGGAACCGGGCAATCGTGCGGCCTTCCTTCGCCGGGGCCCTACGCTCGATTCGGAGACGGTTCCAACCGTGTCCGAACTGGACTCTGCGGCAAGGTGGTTGACCGATGATGGAGCAGGGCGCCGATGACGGCGAGGTGACCTACGAACAGGTGACGGTGGTCTCCCTGGCCGGCTGCGAGCCGGTCGGCCCGGCGCGGTTCGCCGTCCGGGTCGTCCGCGAGGGCATGACCGTCAAGCGGGTGGCGGGCTACTGGGTGCGCTGGGACGAGCGGTGGGGCGCGGACGAGGTCCGCCACCACGCCCGCTGGATCCCGGACGAGGAGTACGTGCGGCCGGACACCGGCAGCCTGGACGGCACCCTCGCGGTGATGGTCGCCGCGTACTGGACGGACCCGACGGGCGCCCTCCCGCGGCGCCCGGGCACCGAGACGGTGGTGACCTTCCGCCCGGGCGAGACCGAGCACGAGCTGGTGCTGGAGCAGCCCGCCCCGGTCGTCCCGGTCGTCCCGGCCGCCGTCGGCCCGCACCGCCCGGCCTCGCTGACGGTGCAGCTGACCCACGCGCGGTGGCTGGGCGGCGACCGGCAGCCGATCCACTACGGCTTCGCGGGCGCCACCGAGGCGGCCGGCGGCGAGGGGGAGTGGCTGGTCCGCTTCCCGGAGTGCGGCACCGGCCTGCTGCCGTACGTCTAGCCCCGGTCCGGACGGTCCGGTGCGGTCCGGTGCGTGCGTTCAGGGGGAGGGTGCGGGATGGGCTGGGCCGGGATCGGGGAGGGCCCCCAGGCGCCCGCCCGCATCCCCACCTTGCGCGCCGGGACGCCGGCCCAGATCTCCCCGGGCCCGGTCGAGCGGGTGAGCACGGCGTTGGCGCCGACGACGGTGCCCGCGCCGACGGTCAGCACGCCCGCCTTGCACACCACCTTGGCACCCGCGCACAGCACCGCGCCGTCCTCGACCACCACCCGCCGCATCGCGCTCTCCTCCTGCGGCACCCACGGGTCGGCCCGGCCGATGGTCACACCGTTGTAGGGCGTCACGCCGGCGCCGAGGGTGGTGTACGGGTGCAGCACGGTGCCGAAGCCGCGGTGGTGGACCATCAGCCCGGGCCCGATCTCGCAGGCGGCGGGCACCTCCATCCCGTGGAGCGCGAGCGCCTCCCGGGCCAGGCGGCCCAGGAGGCGGTCGCGACGGCGGTGGATCAGCGCGGTGACGAGCGACATCCACTCATTGTGCTGGTGCGGTCACGCGAAGTCGCGGACTACTTGAAGTCCGGCACCGCGGTGTCGTCCTTGAACGCGGCGAAGAGCTGCTTGGACTTGTTGGTGTCCCACAGCACGGCGGACTCGCCGGTCTTGGTCCGGTAGTCCGGGTTGCCGATCGGCACGGTCAGCGACTTGCCGCTGCCGCCGTTGACGTCCTTCATGGCGAGGAAGAGCGAGCCGAGGTCGGTCAGCCCGCAGTCCTCGTCGACGATCAGGGTGCCGAGCGCGGAATCGACCAGCGGGTAGAAGGTGAACGGGTTCATCAGGTTGCCGGGGGAGGCGGCCTGGTGGGCCAGGGCGCCGAGGAACTTCTGCTGGTTGCGCATCCGGCCGAGGTCCTGGTCGGCCATCTGGTGGCGCTGACGGACGAAGGCCAGGGCCTGCTTGCCGCTGAGGACCTGGTCGCCGGCCTTGAGGTCGAGGCCGGAGTCCTTGTCCTGGATGTCCTGGTCGATCTTCATCTCGACGCCGCCGATCGAGTCGACGATGCCGACGAAGCCGCCGAAGCCGATCTCGGCGTAGTGGTCGATCCGCAGGCCGGTGTTCTGTTCGACGGTCTGGACCAGCAGCCGGCCGCCGCCGTTGCCGAAGGCCGAGTTGATCTTCGCGCTGGTGCCCTTGACCGGCTTGCCGTTGCTGCCCGGGTGCTCGGGGATCGGCACCCAGGAGTCGCGCGGGATGCTCATCAGGGTGTTCCCGTTGTCCCCGACGTGCAGGATCATCATCGAGTCGCTGCGCTTGCCCTCGGTGTCGTGCCCGGTGTGCAGGTCGTCCTGCTCGGAGTCGGTGAGGCCCTGGCGGCTGTCGGAGCCGACGATCAGCCAGTTGGTGCCCTTGCCCGCGGCCGGGCGGCCGGGGTAGTCGGCGAGCACGTTCTCGTGGTCGAGCTTGGAGTCCGCCCAGAACCAGGTGGAGACGGCGGTCACCATGACGGCGATCAGCACGCCGAAGACCGACCACTTCACGATCCGCCGCCGTGGCCAGCGCCGCGCCTGGGCACCGGACGGGCGGGCGCCACCGGGGCCGCCGGGCGCGCCGGGGCGGCCCTGACCGCCGGGGCCACCGGGGCCGCCGGGCCCACCCGGGCGGCCCTGACCGCCCGGCCCGCCGTGCCCGGCGGCACCGCCC
>NZ_JBEXWT010000181.1:0-5928 GCF_040629945.1 Kitasatospora sp. NPDC005856
AGCTTCCTGGGCCCCTGCGGCTTCCGGTCCCTACGGATCTTGAAGTCCATCGCACACCTTGAGCTGGGGTGTTGCGACGACCGTTAGAACCCAAGATGATTCCCGAAGGGGGCTCCGAAGGGCGGCGGGGCCGTCAGCCGACGAAGACCGCGACCGGCTTCGCCTGCCCGTCCCTCTCCTCGACCAGCGCGAGGAAGCGCCCGTCCGGCCCGAACACCGCGATCGGCCCGTCCACGCCCATCCCGGGCGCCTTCAGCCGGGAGCCGTGCGACAGCTTCTGCGCCGAGGCCTCGTCCAGGTCCCAGCGCGGGAAGGCGGCCGCCGCGGCCTGCGCGATCGGCAGCACCTCCAGCCCCTTGGCGTCCTCGCCGGTGACCTCGGCCTCCAGCTGCTCCAGGGTGCGCGCCGACTCCACCGAGTACGGCCCCACCTTGGTGCGCCGCAGCGCGGTCAGGTGCCCGCCGACGCCCAGCCCGGCGCCCAGGTCCCGGGCCAGCGCCCGGATGTAGGTGCCGGAGGAGCACTCGACGGTGACGTCCAGGTCGATCACCGGCGTGCCGTCCTCGGCGAGCGCCGCGCGCTGCTCGTGCACGGTGAAGGAGTGGATCGTGGTCGGCCGGGCCGCCAGCTCGAAGTCCTCGCCCTCGCGCACCCGGGCGTACGAGCGCTTGCCGTCGATCTTGATCGCGCTGACCTTGGACGGCACCTGCATGATCTCGCCGGTGAGCGCCGCGATGCCGGCGTCGATCGCCTCCCGGGTGACGGCGTCGGCCGGCGTCGAGGAGGTCACCTCGCCCTCGCGGTCGTCGGTGACGGTGGTCTGGCCGAGCCGGACGGTCGCCTCGTAGGTCTTGGCGGTGAGCATCAGGTGGCCGAGCAGCCGGGTGGCCCGCTCGACGCCGATCACCAGCACGCCGGTGGCCATCGGGTCCAGGGTGCCGGCGTGCCCGACCTTCCGGGTCCCGGCCAGCCACCGCAGCTTGGCGACGACCCCGTGCGAGGTGATGCCCTCGGGCTTGTCGACGATCACCAGGCCGTCCGGGCCGGTGCCTTTGCGCTTCATCGGGTTCTTTCTCTCAACAACATCAGCAGAGGTGATCAACGTACCGGCCGCAGCGCGCTCCGGAACCGCTCGACCACCGCGGCCACGTCCTCCCGGACGCTGAAACCGGCCGCGTAGACGTGCCCCCCGCCGCCCAGTTCCGCGCAGGCCGCGGCGACGTCCACCACGCCCTTGGAACGCGAGGAGCCGCGCAGCGTGCCGTCCGGGTCCTGCTTGAGCACCAGCGCCACCTCGGCCTCGGCCGGGCGGCGCAGGATGTCGATCAGTCCCTCGATCTCCTCGACCGTGACGCTGAACAGCGCGAGGTCCTGGTACGGCACCCAGGTCCACACCAGGCCCAGGCCGTCGGCGGCCTCCGGCTCGTAGACGGCCCGGTCGAGCGCCCCCGCGAGCACCTTGAGGTAGCCGAAGGACGAGGTGTCCCACAGCTGCCGGGAGATCAGGTCGTGCCGGATGCCGGTGGCCAGCAGCCGAGCGGCCAGTTCGTGGGTGGCGGGCGTGGTGGCCCGGTACTTGAACGAGCCGGTGTCGGTGGCGACACCCGTGTAGAGGCAGGTGGCCAGCTCCTGGTCCAGCTCGACGCCGAGCCGGCGCAGCAGTTCGTCGACCAGCACGGCGGTGGCCGGAGCGGTCGGGTCGATCAGCTGGTGGGTGCCGAAACCCGGGTTGGAGGCGTGGTGGTCGAACACCGCCAGGACGGGCGCGGCGAAGGCCTTGTCGTGCAGCAGGCCGAGCCGGCTCTCCGCGGCCACGTCGAAGCAGAGCACCAGTTCGGGCACGTCCGGCACCTCGGCGGCCGGCACGATCAGTTCCTGGCCGGGCAGGAAGGCCAGCGACTCGGGCACGATCTGCGGATCGTCGCCGAAGGAGACCCGCACCTGCTTGCCGAGCGCGCGCAGCGCCAGCCCGGCCGCCAGCGAGGAGCCCAGCGCGTCGCCGTCCGGGCAGATGTGGCAGATCAGGTCGATCGAACGGGCCCGCCCGATCTCCGCCACCACCTGCTGCCAGAGCAGCTCGAACCCGCTCTCCTCGGTGCGCGGGCCCGGGAGCGCCGCGAGGGCACCCTCCACCGTGCTGGTGGAGGACGCCCCCGTGGTCGATCCGGCTCGCGGGGCGGCCCGCGCCGGCTCACCCGCCATGACTACTCGTCCTCGTCGTCACGCTCGGCCGCCGGAACCCGGTACGGGTCCGCGTCGCCGGCGTAGCTCGCCCCCGCGGCCTGGGTGCGCACGGCGGCGTCCGAGCTGCGGGCCCGGTCGAGCAGGTCGTCGATGTTCCGGGCGTTGTCCGGCAGCGCGTCCGCGACGAAGGTCAGCGTCGGGGTGAAGCGCACACCGATCTTGCCGACCTCGGAGCGGATCACGCCCTTGGCGCTCTCCAGCGCGGCCGCGGTGGCCTCGCGCTCGGTCTCGTCACCGAAGACGGTGTAGAAGACGGTGGCCTCGCGCAGGTCTCCGGTCACCCGGGTGTCGGTGATGGTCACGAACCCCAGGCGGGGGTCCTTGATCCGCCGCTCCAGGGTCTGGGCGACGACCACCTGGATGCGGTCGGCGAGCTTGCGCGCCCTTGCGGTGTCGGTCACGTTGCCTCCTCGTGCAGTGGGCCCGGTACCCGGGTGAGCTGCGCACCCGTCGGAGCCCACGCCCCAAAGTACCGGCCCGCGCCCGGCCTTGCGGGCGCTCTCGGTCCTGATCCGTGTGAGAACGGCGACTTCCGCCGCCGGGCTCCACGGGCCTCATTCATCGTCGTCGTTGTGGTAGCGCCTCCTCGCGGAGAGGAGCTGCACCTCGGGGCGGCCGGCGACCAACCGCTCACAGCTGTCCAGGACCTCGGTGACGTACCCGGCTTCGCCGGACACCACCGCGAGGCCGATCTCGGCCCGGCGGTGCAGGTCCTGGTTCCCGGTCTCGGCAGCGCACACGCTGTACTTGCGCTGCAGTTCGGCCACGATGGGCCGCACGATCGAACGCTTCTCCTTGAGCGAGTGGACGTCGCCCAGCAGCAGGTCGAAGGTGAGTGTTCCCACGAACATGTATGACAGGTCTCGCCGACCTGGAAGGCCTCGGGGAGCAGCCCGGAACCGGGCTGGCGCCGCTGATTTCTGACTACTCCCGGACCCTACACAGCGAGACCGGGGCCGGTCGACGGAAATACCACCCGTCGACCGGCCCCGGCTGACACCGACTAGGCGCGCGGCTTCTCGCGCATCTCGTAGGTCTCGATGATGTCCTCGACCTTGATGTCGTTGAACGACCCCAGGGTCACACCGGCCTCGAAGCCCTCGCGGACCTCGGTCGCGTCGTCCTTGAAGCGGCGCAGACCCTCGATGGTGAGGCTCTCCGCCACGACCTTGCCGTCGCGGATGAGGCGGGCCTTGGCGTTGCGGCGGATGATGCCGTCGCGGACCAGGACACCGGCGATGTTGCCGAACTTGGAGGAGCGGAAGACCTCGCGGATCTCCGCGGCGCCGAGGCGCACCTCCTCGTACTCCGGCTTGAGCATGCCCTTGAGGGCGTTCTCGATCTCCTCGATCGCCTGGTAGATGACCGAGTAGTACCGGACGTCCACGCCTTCCTTGTCGGCCGCGGCACGCGCACGGCCTTCGGCGCGCACGTTGAAGCCGATGATGATGGCGTCCGAGCCCATCGCCAGGTCCACGTCGGACTCGGTGATGGCACCCACACCGCGGTGCAGGACCCGGAGCTCGACCTCCTCGCCCACGTCCAGCTTGACGAGAGCGTCCTCGAGGGCCTCGACCGAACCGGAGACGTCACCCTTGATGATGAGGTTGAGCTGCTCGATGGAGCCGGCGGCGATGGCCTTGTCCAGGTCCTCCAGGGACACCCGGACCCGACGCTGCGCGAAGGCGGCGTTGCGGTCGCGGGCCGAGCGCTTCTCGGCGATCTGACGGGCGGTGCGGTCCTCGTCGACGACGATGAAGCTGTCGCCGGCGCGGGGCACCGAGGTCAGACCGAGCAGCAGCACCGGACGGGACGGGCCGGCCTCGCTGAGGTTGTTGCCGTTCTCGTCCAGCATCGCGCGGACGCGGCCGTAGGCGTCGCCCACGACGATCGAGTCGCCGACGCGGAGCGTACCGCGCTGCACGAGCACGGTCGCCATGGCGCCGCGGCCCTTGTCGAGGTGCGCCTCGATGGCGATACCCTGCGCGTCCTGCTCGGGGTTGGCCCGCAGGTCCAGCGAGGCGTCCGCGGTCAGGACCACGGCCTCCAGCAGCTGGTCGATGTGCAGGCCCTGGCGCGCGGAGATGTCGACGAACATGGTGTCGCCGCCGTACTCCTCGGCCACCAGGCCGAACTCGGTCAGCTGACCGCGGACCTTGGTCGGGTCGGCGCCCTCGACGTCGATCTTGTTGACGGCGACCACGATCGGCACACCGGCGGCCTTGGCGTGGTTCAGCGCCTCGACCGTCTGCGGCATGACACCGTCGTTGGCCGCGACCACCAGGATCGCGATGTCGGTGGACTTGGCACCACGGGCACGCATGGCGGAGAACGCCTCGTGACCCGGGGTGTCCAGGAAGGTGATCGGACGCTGCTCGCCGTTCACCTCGGTGACGACCTGGTAGGCACCGATGTGCTGGGTGATGCCACCGGCCTCGCCGGCCACCACGTTGGACTTGCGGATGGCGTCCAGCAGTCGGGTCTTACCGTGGTCGACGTGACCCATGACGGTGACGACCGGCGGGCGCGGGGCCAGCTGGTCCTCGTCGCCCTCGTTGGCGCCGAAGTCGATGTCGAACGACTCCAGCAGCTCGCGGTCCTCGTCGTCCCGGCTGACGATCTCCAGCTGGAAGCCCATCTCGCCGGCCAGCAGCTCGAGGGTCGCGTCGGAGACCGACTGGGTCGCGGTGACCATCTCACCGAGGTTGAACATGACGGAGACGAGCGCGGCCGGGTTGGCGTTGATCTTCTCCGCGAAGTCCATCAGCGAGGCGCCGCTCGACAGGCGAACGGTCTGGCCGTTGCCGCGAGGCAGCATCACACCGCCGACGGACGGGGCCTGCATGGCCTCGTACTCCTGGCGCTTCGCCCGCTTCGACTTGCGACCGCGAGCCGGGCGACCGCCCGGGCCACGACCGAAGGCACCCTGCGTGCCACCACGGGCACCCGGGCCACCGGGACGACCGCCGAAGCCGCCGGGACGCGGGCCGAAGCCACCGCCGCCACCGGGGGCGCCGCCACCCGGACGCGGACCGCCGAAGCCACCGCCACCGGCCGGACGCGAGCCCGGACCGGCCGGACGGCCCTGGAAGCCCGGACGGGCGCCACCGGCACCCGGACCACCCGGACGGCCACCGGGGCCACCCGGACCACGGCCACCCGGACCCGGACGCGGGCCGGCCGGACGCTGCGGCATCATGCCCGGGTTCGGACGCGGCATGCCGGACGGGGTCGGGCCGCCGGGACGCGGCGCGGCCGGACGCGGCATGCCGTCGGGACGCGGGGCACCACCCGGACGGGGGGCACCGGCACCCGGAGCACCCGGACGCGGAGCGCCACCGGGACGCGGGGCACCACCGGGACGCGGAGCGCCACCGGCACCCGGAGCACCGGCGGGACGCGGACGGTCGCCACCGGCACCCGGAGCACCGGCGGGACGCGGACGGTCGCCACCGGGACGCGGACGGTCGCCGCCCTGGGCACCGCCCGGACGCGGGGCGCCGCCCTGACCGCCCTGACCGCCCTGACGGCGGTCGCCGGGGCGGCCCATGCCGGTCGCGCTGCCCGATCATCCGCACCGCGGCGGCCAGCGCGAGGCTGGAAGGAGTGCGCCGTGCGCGTGGAGATCTGGAGCGACATCAACTGCCCGTGGTGCTACGTCGGCAAGGCCCGGTTCGAGCAGGC
>NZ_JBEXWT010000182.1:0-5922 GCF_040629945.1 Kitasatospora sp. NPDC005856
GTGGGAGTTCTTCTGGCCGTTGCTGGAGGGTGCGACGCTGGTGGTCGCGCGTCCGGGTGGCCATCGGGATCCGGTGTACCTGGCCGGGTTGGTCCGGCGTGAGAACGTCACCGTGGCGCATTTCGTGCCGTCGATGCTGCAGGTGTTCCTGGCCGAGTCGGCTGCTGGTGCCTGTACGGGTCTGCGGGCGGTGATGTGCAGTGGTGAGGCCCTGAGTGCCGAGCTGCGTGACGCCTTCGCGCGGGTGCTGCCGTCGGTGGGGCTGCACAATCTGTACGGGCCGACCGAGGCGTCGGTGGATGTGACCTCGTGGGCGTGTGCGGAGGGTTCCGAGGGTGTGTCGGTGCCGATCGGGCGGCCGGTGTTCAATACCCGGGTCTATGTGTTGGACGCCCACCTCCGGTCGGCTCCGGTCGGTGTGCCGGGTGAGCTCTACCTGGCGGGTGTGCAGCTGGCGCGTGGTTACCTCGACCGTCCGGGTCTGACGGCGGAGCGGTTCGTGGCGAACCCGTTCGAGGCCGAGGGTGCGCGCATGTACCGCACGGGTGACCTGGCGCGCTGGAACGCGGACGGCGCGCTGGAGTACCTGGGCCGCACCGACGACCAGGTGAAGCTGCGCGGTTTCCGCATCGAGCCGGGCGAGATCCAGGCCGTCCTCACCGCGCATCCCTCCGTCTCCCACGCCGCCGTCATCGTGCGCGAGGACGCGCCGGGCGATCTGCGCCTGGTGGCATACGTCGCCGTCGACGGCGAGGACGTCAGTGTGGACGAACTGCCGGAGCTCGCTCGGGGGTTCGCCGCGCAGCGGTTGCCGGAGCACATGGTGCCGGCGGTCGTGGTGGTGCTGGACGCGCTGCCGGTGACCATCAACGGCAAGCTGGACCGCCGCGCGCTGCCCGCCCCGGACTACGCGGCCGTCGCGGGTGCCGGCCGTGGTCCGGCCACCCCGCAGGAGGAGCTTCTGTGCGCGGCGTTCGCGCAGGTCCTCGGACTGGAGAACGTGGGCGTCGACGACGACTTCTTCGCCCTGGGCGGCCACTCGTTGCTCGCCGTCCGTCTGATCAGCCGCATGCGTGCGGTGCTGGGTGCGGAGCTGCCGCTGCGGGCGCTGTTCGAGGCGCCGACCGTGGCACGTCTCGCGGCCCGGCTGGCCGGTGCGGGCCAGGCCCGGGTGCCGCTGGTCGCCCGGGAGCGTCCCGAGCGGCTTCCGCTCTCCTTCGCGCAGCAACGGCTCTGGATCGCCGGGAAGTTGGAGGGTCTCAGTGACACCTACAACAGCTCGGCGAAGTTGCGGCTCCCCGGCGACGTGGACCGGGTGGCGCTGAACGCGGCGCTGCGCGACGTGCTGGGCCGGCACGAGGCGCTGCGCACGGTGCTGGCCGAGGCCGACGGCGAGCCCTACCAGCGGATCCTGGAGCCGGACGAGCTCGACTGGGAGCTGCAGCTGGTCGAGGCCGCCCCCGAGGAGCTGGATGGCGCGCTGGCCAAGGCGGCCGGGTATGTGTTCGACCTGTCGGCGGAGGTGCCGTTCCGGGCCACGCTGATCTCGACCGGTTCCGAGGAATCGGTGCTGATGCTGGCGATGCATCACATCGCCTGGGACGGCTGGTCGATGAAGCCGTTGACCCGCGACATCGCCGCCGCCTTCGCGGCGCGCTCGGAGGGTCGGGTGCCCGACTGGGCGCCGCTGCCGGTGCAGTACGCGGACTACGCGCTGTGGCAGCGCGAGGTGCTGGGCGAGGCGGACGACCCGGAGAGCCTGCTGTCCCGGCAGGTCGCCTACTGGCGCGAGGCGCTGGCCGGTGCCCCGGAGCAGCTCGAGCTGCCGTTCGACCACCCCCGCCCGCCCGTGGCCGGCCACCGCGGCTACCTCTCAGAGTTCGGCATATCCGGCGAACTGCACGCGCAGCTGACGGAGTTGGCGCGTTCCGAAGGCGTGACGCTGTTCATGGTGCTGCAGGCCGCGCTCGCGGTGCTGTTCTCCCGCCTCGGTGCGGGCACCGACATCCCCCTCGGGGTGTCGGTGGCCGGGCGCACCGACGAGGCGCTGGACGACCTGGTCGGCTTCTTCGTCAACACCCTGGTGGTCCGTACCGACCTGTCCGGCGACCCCACCTTCACGCAGGTGCTCGCCCGAGTGCGCGAGGCCGGACTGGCGGCCTACGCCAACGAGGACGTGCCGTTCGAGAAGCTGGTGGAGGAGCTGGCCCCCGCCCGCTCCCTGGCCCGCAACCCGCTGCACCAAGTGCTGCTCATCATGCAGAACAACGCGCGGACGGTGGCGGATCCGACGGCCGGGTCCCCTGTGACGGCGACGCCGGTGCGGGAATCGCCGTCGAAGTTCGACATGGACCTCTCGGTCGAGGAGGCCTTCGACCTCGAGGGCCGTCCAGCCGGGCTCCGTTGGGCCGTCACCGCGGCGGTGGACCTGTTCGAGCCGGAGTCGGTCGAGCGGATCGCCGAGCGCTGGGCGCAGGTGCTGGCGGCGGTGGCCGCCGACCCGGAGCAGCGGCTGAGCACCGTGGACGTGCTGACCGCGGATGAGCGGCAGCGGGTGCTGGTGGAGTGGAACGACACCACAGTCGAGGTACCGGGGTCTACGGTGCCGGAGCTGTTCGAGGCGCAGGCGGCGCGGACCCCCGATGCGGTGGCGCTGGTCGCCGAGGGTGTCGAGCTGACCTATCGCGAGTTGGATGAGCGCGCGAACCGGCTGGCACGCTTGCTGCTCGGTCGCGGTGTGGGGCCGGAGTCGGTCGTCGCGCTCTGCACGGAGCACGGCGTCGAGCTGGTGGTGGCGCTGCTGGCGGTGTGGAAGGCGGGCGGCGCCTGGCTGCCCGTGGACCCGGCGGACCCGGCCGAGCGGATCGGCTTCGTGCTCGGGGACGCGGACGTGCGGTGCGTCCTGACGTCGACGGCGGCTGTCGCGGCACTGCCCGGGCCGGTGCCCGGGAAGTGGCAGCAGGTGGTGCTGGACGGCCCGTCGGCAGTGGCGGAGCTGGCCGAGCTGACCGGGGGACCGCTGACCGGGGACGACCGTTCCGCCGTGCTGCTGCCGGCGCACCCGGCCACGGTGATCTACACCTCGGGTCCCGCGGCCACGCCGACGGGCGTGGTGAGTGCGCATGAGGGGATCGTGAACCGACTGGCGTGGACGCGGGCACACCACAGGCTCGACGCGGGCGACCGGGTGCTGCAGAAGGCCCCGCTCGGTGCGCAACTGCGGGCGTTCGAGTTCGTCTGGCCGCTGCTGGAAGGCGCGGCACTGGTCCTGGCGCAACCGGACGCGTACCGGGATGCGGCGCAGTTGGCGGAGCTGGTGCGCGATGAGCGGGTGACCGCGGCGCACTTCGCCCCCGCGACGCTCGACGCGTTCCTGCGCCAGCCCGCGGTGGCCGGCTGCACCCGGCTGCGGCTGGTGGCGACCGGCGGGGAGACCCTGCCGACGGAGGTGCGGGCGCGGTTCTTCGCCGAGCTGCCGGGAGCGGAGCTGTACAACCTCTACGGGCTCGCCGAGGCACCGGACCGGGTCATCGCCTGGCGGTGCCGTCCGGAGCCCGCGGGCGGCCCGGTGCCGATCGGCCGCCCGCTGTCCAACACCCGCGTGTACGTGCTGGACTCCGCACTACGGCCGGTGCCGGTCGGCGTCGCCGGGGAGCTGTACGTGGCCGGCCCGCAACTGGCTCGCGGCTACCTGGGTCGCGCGGCGCTGACCGCCGGGCGGTTCGTCGCGAATCCGTTCGGCAACGGTGAGCGCCTGTACCGCACCGGGGACCTGGCGCGGTGGACCACCGGCGGCCGGCTGGAGCACCTCGGCCGGGTGGACGACCAGCTGAAGATCAACGGCTTCCGGATCGAGCCCGGCGAGGTCCAGGCCGCGCTGCTGGCGCATCCGCAGGTCGCGCAGGCGGCGGTCGTGCCCTGGGAGGACGCGCCAGGTGACCGGCGCCTGGTCGCCTACATCGTGCCCGTCGAGGGCACCAAGGCGAAGGGGGGCACGCTGGACGCCTCGGTGATCGACCTCGCCGGGAAGCGGTTGCCGGAGCACATGGTGCCGTCGGCGGTCGTGGTGCTGGACGCGCTGCCGCTGATGGACGACGGGGCCTTGGACCGCAGCGCGCTGCCGGCGCCGGTCGACGCCGCCACCACAGGCGCCGGTCGCGGTCCGGCCACGCCGCAGGAGGAGATCCTGTGTGGGGCGTTCGCCCAGGTGCTGGGCCTGGAGCGGGTGGGGGTCGACGAGGAATTCTTCGCGCTGGGCGGGCACTCGTTGTCGGCGGTGCGGCTGCTCAGCCGGGTCCGTTCGGTGCTGGGCGTGGAGCTGCCGCTGCGGACGCTGTTCGAGGCGCCGACCGTGGCCGCGCTGGCCGCCAGGCTGACCGACGCGGGCCAGGCCCGGGTGGCGCTGGTCGCCGGGGAGCGTCCCGAGCGGCTGCCGCTCTCCTTCGCGCAGCAGCGGTTGTGGATCGTCGGGCAGCTGGAGGGGCCGAGTGCCACCTACAACGTCCCGGTCGCGCTGCGGCTGTCGGGCGAGGTGGACCGGGGGGCGCTGAACGTGGCTCTGCGGGATGTGCTGGGTCGGCACGAGGTGCTGCGCACGGTGCTGGCCGAGGTCGACGGCGAGCCCTACCAGCGGATCCTGGAGCCGGACGAGTTCGAGTGGGAGCTGCGGCTGGTCGAGGTCGCCCCGGAGGAGCTGCGCGGCGCGGTCGCGGAGGCGGCGCGGCACGTGTTCGACCTCTCGGCGGAAGTGCCGATCCGAGCCTCGCTCTTCTCGGTGGGCCCGGACGAGCACGTCCTGGTGCTGCTGGTGCATCACATAGCGAGTGACGGCTGGTCGATGGGCCCGCTGTCGCGGGACATCGCGGCCGCGTACGCGGCGCGGCTGGAGGGGCGGGCGCCCGAGTGGGTGCCGCTGCCGGTGCAGTACGCGGACTACGGACTGTGGCAGCGCGAGTTGCTGGGGTCGACGGAAGACCCGGAGACCCTGCTGTCGCGCCAGGTTGCCTACTGGCGCGGGGCGTTGGCGGGTTCGCCGGAGGAGTTGGCGCTGCCGTTCGACCGTCCGCGTCCGGCGGTGGCGAGTCACCGTGGGCACACTGTGCCGCTCACTCTCCCGGCCGAACTGCACACCCGGCTGGTGGAGTTGGCGCGGGCCGAGGGCGTGACCATGTTCATGGTGCTGCAGGCCGCCCTCGCGGTGCTGTTCTCGCGCCTCGGCGCGGGGACCGACATCCCGATCGGCGCGGCGGTGGCCGGGCGCACCGACGAGGCGCTGGACGACCTGGTCGGGTTCTTCGTCAACACCCTGGTGGTGCGCACGGACCTGTCCGGTGACCCGTCGTTCCGCGAGGTGCTGGGCCGGGTGCGGGAGACCAGCCTGGGGGCGTTCGCGCACCAGGACGTACCGTTCGAGAAGCTGGTCGAGGAACTGGCCCCCACGCGCTCGCTGGCGCGGCACCCGCTGTTCCAGGCGCTTCTGACGCTGCAGAACGCCGGTGGTGCGGTGGCGGACCTCTCCGGCACCCGGACCGGCGGGCTGTCCATGACCAGGTCGGCGGTGAAGTTCGACCTGGATGTGATGGTCGGTGAGGTGTTCGATGCCGAGGGCCGTCCGGCGGGTGTGCGCGGTGCGCTGACGGCGGCTGCGGATCTGTTCGATCCGGAGTCGGTCGAGCGGATCGCGGAGCGTTGGGCGGGGGTGCTGGCGGCGGTGGCCGTCGACCCGGAGCTGCGGCTGGGCGCCGTGGATGTGTTGACCGTGGATGAGCGGCGGCGGGTGTTGGTGGAGTGGAACGACACCGAGCGGGTGGTGGCGTTCGTGCCGGTGCATGAGGTGTTCGCCGCGCAGGTGGTGCGGGCTCCGGATGCGGTGGCGGTGGTCGCCGATGGTGTGGAGGTGTCGTACCGGGAGCTGGACGAGAA
>NZ_JBEXWT010000183.1:0-5869 GCF_040629945.1 Kitasatospora sp. NPDC005856
GATGGCGACGAAGGCCATCAGCCCGACCGCCGGTTCCTCGGCCCGGAGGTAGACCACGGCGCGGGCCGCAGCGCGTTCGGGCCCGGCCTTCCTCGGCCGCTGCCCCTGGGGCCCGGCCTAGCGCGGACTGTCCTCCAGGTCGGCCAGGGTCGTGTCCAGCCAGGCGAGTTCGGCCTCGGTGGTGGCGCGGGCCACCAGGAGCAGACCGCGGCGGAACGGGTCGGCGAACTCCTCGGCGCCCACCGGGCGGTCGCCCTCGTAGAAGAAGCTGGCCGGCTCGGCGAGGAAGGCCAGCCGGCGGCGGAGCACGGCGGCCTGCTCGGCCGGGTCGGCGAGGTGTCGCAGGAAGGCGAGCAGGGTGAACCAGCGGTTCTCGTCACTGATGTCGAGCGGCTCGGGCTCGCGCAGCCGGTCGAGCAGTGCGGCGCGGCCGGCCTCGGTGAGGTGCAGGGTGTGCCGGGGTGCGGCGGCGCTGCCCGGCTCGGTCTCGCGGACCAGCAGTCCGTCGGACTCCAGGCGCTTGATCGCGGGGTAGAGCGTGCCGTCGCTGATCGGGCGGACGTGGCCGGTGAGCGCGGCGAGGTGGCGGCGCAGCTCGTAGCCGTGCAGGGGACGGTCGTACAGGAACCCGAGGATGGCGAGCTTCAGCATGGGGCCACTCTCTCAGATCCCTCCCTCGGGCCGTGGGTATCTCGCTATCGCTATACCTCGGATCCGATGTATGGTCCTGATCGTCCGTCGGCGCCCCCTGGAGCTTCGGAGCCCCGCGGAGCCGGCACACCCTGGAGAAGGAGCGAATGAGCATGCGCGAGGCCCCCGTCACCCCGAACGGCGACCGGATCCGCTGGGTCGAGCTGCCCGGCGCGGAGCCGGCCCGGCTCTACCTGCACGGGCTCGGCGCCACCTCGCCGGCCTACTTCGCGGCCGCCGCCGCCCACCCACTGCTCGCCGGCCGGCGCTCGCTGCTGCTGGACCTGCTCGGCTTCGGTCTCAGCGACCGGCCGACGGACTTCGGCTACACCCTGGAGGAGCACGCGGACGCGGTCGCGGCGGCGGTCGCGGCCGCCGGGGCGGCCCGGGTCGAGGTGGTCGCCCACAGCATGGGCGGGGCGGTCGCGATCGTCCTCGCCCAACGGCACCCGCACCTGGTCGAGCGGCTGCTCCTGGTGGACGCCAACCTGGACCGCGTCGACCCCGACCGGCGCAGCCCCGGCAGCAGTGGCATCGCGGCCTACACCGAGGAGGAGTTCCTGTCCGGCGGCCGGGACGAAGTCGCCGAGCGGGTCGGCCCGTTCTGGTGGTCCACCATGCGGCTGGCCGGCCCGGAGGCGCTCCACCGCAGCGCCCGCTACCTCGTCCGGGCGACCGACCCGACCATGCGCGAGCTGCTGCTCGGCCTCGACCTCCCGCGCACCTTCCTCCACCCGGCGGCGGACGGTGAGCCGGCGGGCGCCGACACCCTCCGCGCGGCGGGCGTACGGGTGGTCGCCGTACCGGACTGCGGGCACAACATCATGCTCGACAATCCGGACGGCTTCGCGGCCGCCGCGGCGCAGGCGCTCGGGCAGGTGCTCGGGCAGGCGTGAGCGGGGAAGGGGTCGGCCGCCGCCCGTCGTAGGCTGGGGTGGACCGCCCGAGAGGAGCCCGCCCGATGCCCGTCGAGGTTCCGCCCGCGCTGGCCGCGTCCCTGGAGGGCTTCCTCGGTGCCGAGGGCCGGGCCTGGGTGCTCCGACTGCCCACCCTGGCCGACGAGTTGCTCGACCGCTGGGAGCTGCGCCCGGACGGGCCGGTCACGCACGGCCTGGTCGGGCTGGTGCTGCCGGTGCTGCGCGTCGACGGGACGCCGGCCGTGCTCAAGCTCCAGCCCGTGGACGAGGAGACGGTGGGCGAACCGGTCGCCCTGCGGGTCTGGGGCGGTCACGGCGCCGTTCGGCTGCTCGACCACGAACCGGCCACCGGCTCCCTGCTGTTGGAGCGGCTGGAACCCGGGCGCTCCCTGCTCGACCTGCCCGACGATCTCGCGGCGCTGCGCGTGATCGCCGAACTGTTGAGGGAATTGACGAAGCATCGGGCGCCGTCCGGGTTGCGGACCTTGGCGGGCACGGCGAGCGATCTGCTGGACCGGGCCCCGGCGGCCGCCGCCGCCCTCGCCGATCCGGTGGAGCGGCGCCTGCTCGCCGACTGTGCGGCCGCCCTGTGCGAGGTCCGCGCCGACCCCGGCGACCGGCTGCTGCACTGGGACCTCCACTACGGCAATGTGCTGGCCCCGCTTCCGGGCAGCGGCCGGGCGCCCTGGCTGGCCATCGACCCCAAGCCGCTGGCCGGACATCCCGGCTTCGAGCTGCTCCCGGCGCTGCGCAACCGCTGGGCGGACGTGGTGGCCACCGGGGACCTCGCCCGGGCGCTGCGGCGGCGCTTCGACCTGCTGACGGAGGTGCTGGAGCTGGACCGCGAGGTGGCGGCGGCCTGGACGCTGGCCCGGGTGCTGCAGAACGCGGTCTGGGTGACGGAGGAGGGCGGGACGGAGCTGGACGCGGCCCAACGTGCCGTCGCCGAGGTGCTGTTGGGGCGCTGAGCCGGGGCCCGGGCGTCAATCGGCGCTCCCGCGAGGCGCTCCCGCTTCGCGCCCTTGCTTTGCGCCCCCGTTTCGTGCCCCGTTTCGTGTCCCCGCTTCATGTCGCCGCTCAGCGCTCCCGCAGGGGTACGAAGCGCACCGGTGTCCCCGGCCTGGCCTGTGCGGCGGCCGCCAGGTCGTCAGTCGGCACGACGCCGATCACCGGGTAGCCGCCGGTGATCGGGTGGTCGGCCAGGAACACCACCGGCCGCCCGTCCGGCGGAATCTGCACGGCGCCCAACACCATGCCCTCGCTGGGCAGTTCGCCGCCCCGGGCGCGGGCGAGCGGCGGCCCCTCGGTGCGCAGCCCCACCCGGTTGCCGGTCGGGGAGACCAGATAACGGTCGCGGCCCAGCCGGGCCACCGCCTCCGGGGTGAACCAGTCCGTGCGCGGTCCGAGCCGCAGCCGCAGCACCAGCTCGGCCGGGGGAGCGGGCAGCGGTACCAGTTCGGGCCGGGCCCGGTACGGCGGCGGGGCGCCGACCGGCAGCCGGTCCCCGGCGGCCAGCGGCGCCGGCCCGAGCCCGGAGAGCAGGTCCGCCGAGCGGCTGCCGAGCACCGGCGGGACGGCGATCCCGCCCGCCACCGCCAGGTAGCCGCGTACCCCGGCCGTGGCCGGCCCCACCTCGAACAGCGCCCCGGCCGGCACCACGACCGGCGCCCCCCAGGCGGCCGGTCGGCCGTCCACCCGGACGGGCGAGGGGGCACCGGTGACGGCGACCAGCACCGTCCCGACCGCCCGCAGCGCGACCCCGCCGAGCGTGGTCTCCAGCCCGGCGGCCCCCGGCTCGTTGCCCACCAGCCGGTTGGCCGCCCGCAGCGCCGGCTGGTCCAGCGCCCCGGCCCTCGGCACCCCGAGGTGGGCGACCCCGCGCCGTCCGAGGTCCTGGACCGTGGTCAGCGGTCCCGGCCGTTCCACCACCAGCTCGCTCAACTCCGGCCCCCTCAGGCCTGTTCGGGCGTGAAGCGGACCCGGGTGCCCGGGGTCAGCAGGGCCGGGGGCTCGCGGTCGGCGTCCCAGAGGGCGAGCGCCGTCCGGCCGACCAGTTGCCAGCCGCCGGGCGAGGGGTGCGGGTAGACGCCGGTGTACGGGCCGGCCAGGGCGACCGACCCGGCCGGGACGGAGCTGCGCGGGGTGGCCCGGCGCGGCACCTCGTACCGAGCGGGGAGGCCGGTGAGGTAGCCGAAGCCGGGCGCGAAGCCGCAGAACGCGACGACGTACTCGGCTTCGGTGTGGATCCGGACGGCGGCCTCCTCGGACACCCCCCACAGCGCGGCGACCGCGGTCAGGTCGGGGCCGTCGTACACGGTCGGGACCTCCACCAGCGGCCCGCGCACCTCCCCGGCCGCCACCGGACGGGCGGTGCGCAGCAGGGCCGCCACCGCGTCGACGTCCGAGACGCCGTCCAGCAGCAGCGTGCGCGCGGCCGGTATCAGCTCCTCCACCGCGCCGAGCGCACCCGCCTCCCGGCGCTCGCTCAGCCAGCCGTACAGCGCCGCCACCTCGGCCGTCCCGGGCAGTTCGACCAGCAGCGCCCGCTCACCGACCCGGCGGACCGTCCCGGCCGCCGCGCGAGGGCCGGGCAGGTGAGGGCCCGTCACGTGAACGCCTCCACCCGGACCCCGGCGGAGGCCAGGGCGCCGCGGATCCGCCAGGCGAGCTGAGCGGCGCCGGGGGTGTCGCCGTGGACGCACAGCGAGCGGGCCTCGACGGCGATCCGCTCGCCGCCGGTGGCCTCCACCGTGCCGTCCCGGGCGATGCCGACGGCGCGGGTGATCACCGACTCGGGGTCGTGCACCACCGCGTCCGGCTCGCGGCGCGGGACGAGGGCGCCGGTGCGGGTGTACGCGCGGTCGGCGAAGGCCTCGGCGACCACCGGGAGCCCGACGCCCTCGGCCACCTCCAGCAGCAGCGAGCCCGGCAGGCCGAGCACGGGCAGCGGCCCGTCGCAGACCGCGCCCGCCCGCAGCACGCCGGCCACCACGGCCTCGGCCTGCTCGGAGTCGCCGACCACCCGGTTGTAGAGGGCGCCGTGCGGCTTGACGTAGGAGACCTTGGAACCGGCCGCCCGGGCGAAGACCTGGAGGGCGCCGATCTGGTACGCGATCTCGTCGGCGAGCTCCTCCGGGGGCACGTCCATCGCGCGGCGGCCGAAGCCGGCCAGGTCGCGGTAGGAGACCTGGGCACCGATCCGGACGCCGCGCTCGGCCGCCAGCGCGCAGACCCGACGCATCGTGGACGGGTCCCCGGCGTGGAACCCGCAGGCGACGTTGGCACTGGTCACCACGGACAGCAGGGCCTCGTCGTCGGTCAGGGTCCAGCGTCCGAACCCCTCGCCGAGGTCCGCATTGAGATCGATCACCGCATCGGCCACGCCCGTCCGCCTCCCAGCAGCTGTTGAGCCAGATGGTAGGGCCTGAGGGTGAAGGCCGTTGCCGCCCGACCCGGAGCCCCGCGGGTGCCGGGGCGTGCGCCAGCGGCCGCACGCCCCGGGGCGCCCCCGCGCGGGGGCGCCCCGGAGTGCGAGCGGGCGCGGGCCGCCCGGGCTCAGCCGGTGGTCGCCGGGGCGCGGAAGGAGCGCTCCAGCGGACGCAGCGCCCGCAGCACGATCAGCAGCGGGATGACGCCGAAGACCCCGAACGACATGTCGATGAATCGCCAGACCAGCGGGATCCCGCGCAGCGGCCCGCAGATCAGCGCCAGCGGGATGACGGCCCCGCAGGCGAGCACGGCCCAGCGGATCACCCAGATGTTGCGGACCGGGTCCTTGAGCGGCCCCCAGAAGGCGGCGGCGATCACCAGGTGGGCGAAGGCCAGCCAGTCGGTGCCGTAGGCCAGGAAGGGATAGCGCGCGTTGGTCTCGGCGACGCCCGTGTGGACCCGCTCGAGCCAGGCCGCCGCGGCGGGGAGGCGCTCGCTCAGCGGGGCGGCGGGCCCGGAGGCGAGGTCGACCAGCCAGCGGGTCTCGGTCTCCAGCGGGAACGCGGTGAGACCGCTGAGCACCAGGCAGACCAGGAAGAACCAGAGCCACCGTCGGACCTTGCGAAGGATGACCGCGGAGTCGCCGTTCATCTCGCCCACCTCCATGCCGAGCATGCCGAAGTACAGGCGGAGCCTTGTCCCGCCTGCGCGGAACCGACTCTAGACCTATCTTTTGAACGCGTTCAACTCGCTGGGGGGAGTGTTTCGGGGGCGGCTCGGTTCGGCGGGGGTTCCCGGCGTTGCCTGAGGCCGGGCGGGACCGCACGGGGGGG
>NZ_JBEXWT010000184.1:0-5618 GCF_040629945.1 Kitasatospora sp. NPDC005856
GCGACCGCCACGACCGCGGCCTCATCGCCCGACACCACCACCGCGTCCGCGCCGTTGACCGCCGCCACCTCGGCACCCGGCACCAGCGACCCCACCACCTCCTCCAGCGACACCTGGAGCGAGACCATCGCCCCACCACCGGGCAACTCCTGCATCAGCCGGCCCCGCGCGCCCACCAGCGCACACGCGTCCTCCAGGCCCAGAACCCCGGCCACATGAGCCGCCGCCACCTCACCGACCGAATGCCCGACCACGAAATCCGGCCGCACACCCAACGACTCCGCCAGCCGGAACAGCGCCACCTCCAGCGCGAACACGCCGCCCTGGGTGAACAGCGTCTGCCCCAGCACTCCCTCCCCGTCCTCGAACAAAACCTCCACCGGCAATCCCAGCAGCTCGCAGACCTCGTCCAAGGCCCGGGCGAACACCGGGAACTCGCGGTACAGACCCCGCCCCATCCCCGCCCACTGGCCCCCCTGACCGGAGAACACGAACGCCGACCTGCCCGAGTCACGGGCCTCGCCGGTCACCAGCCCGGGATGCGCGTCCCCGCGCACCAGGGCCGCCAGTGCCTCCGGGCCGGTCACCAGGGCCCGGTGGGCGAACCTGGTCCGCGCGGCGAGCGCGGCGCCGATTCCGTCCGCGTCGGGGTCCTTGGCCGCGTACGCCTGCAGCCTGCGGGCCTGGGCCCGGAGCGCCAGCTCGGACTTGGCCGACAGCAGCCACGGCACCGGCACGACGGCCGCAGGCGTGGCGGGGGACTCGGCCGAGGCCTCCTCGGCCGGGTCCGGCGCCGGTGCCTCCAGGATCACGTGCGCGTTCGTCCCGCTGATGCCGAACGCCGACACACCGGCGCGACGGGGACGCCCCGTCTCCGGCCACGGCCGGGCCTCGCTGAGCAGTGAGACACGGCCCTCCGACCAGTCGACGTGCGAGGTCGGCGCGTCGACGTGCAGCGTCGGCGGCAGTTCACCGTGCCGCATCGCCATGACCATCTTGATCACACCCGCCACACCGGCCGCCGCCTGGGTGTGCCCGATGTTCGACTTCACCGACCCCAGCCACAACGGCTCCACCCGGTCCTGGCCATAGGCCGCCAACAGCGCCTGCGCCTCGATGGGATCGCCGAGCGTCGTGCCGGTGCCGTGCGCCTCCACCGCGTCCACCTCGGACGCCTCCAACCCGGCATTGGCGAGGGCCTGACGGATCACCCGCTCCTGCGACGGGCCGTTGGGCGCGGTCAGACCGTTGGACGCCCCGTCCTGGTTGACCGCGCTTCCCGCGACGACCGCCAGCACCTGATGGCCGTTGCGGCGGGCGTCCGACAACCGCTCCAGGAGCACGACACCCGCACCCTCACCCCACGCCGTACCGTCAGCCGCCTCGGCGAACGCCTTCACCCGCCCGTCCGCCGCCAGCCCCCGCTGGCGGGAGAAGTCGATGAAGGCCGCAGGTGTCGCCATCACCGTCACACCGCCGGCCAGGGCCAGCGAGCACTCCCCCGAACGCAGCGCCTGCGCCGCCAGGTGGATCGCCACCAGCGACGACGAACACGCCGTGTCCACCGACACCGCCGGACCCTCCAGCCCCAGCAGGTACGACACCCGACCGGAGGTCACACTCGTCGCCGTGCCGGTGGCCACATAGCCGTCCGCGTCGCGCGAGATCTGGTCCACTCCGCCCGCGTAGCCGGATGCCCAGATGCCGGTGAAGACGCCCGTCTGACTGCCCCGCAACGACGTCGGATCGATCCCCGCGTCCTCGAAGGTCTCCCACACCGTCTCCAGCAGCACCCGCTGCTGCGGATCCATGGCGAGCGCCTCGCGGGGCGATATCCCGAAGAACGCGGCATCGAAACCACCCGCGTCCCCGAGGAAACCACCCGACCGCGTGTACGACGTCCCCGGAGCACCGGCCGGATCGTAGAGACGACCCACGTCCCACCCACGATCCGGCGGGAACTCCCCCACCGCGTCCACCCCACCGGACACCAGATCCCACAACCCCTGGGCCGACCCGACGCCACCCGGATAGCGGGCCCCCAACCCCACCACGACCACCGGATCGTCCGACACCGGAACACCGACCGGCACAGGCGCGACCGTGCGACGCTCCTTGCCGAGGACCACCTCACGCAGGTATTCGGCCAGCCGGGCCGGGGTCGGGTGGTCGAAGACCATCGTCGCCGACAGCCGGGTCCCGACCGCCGTGGACAGCCGGTTGCGCAGCTCCACGCCGGTCAGCGAGTCGAAGCCCAGGTCCTTGAAGGCCAGGTCGCCACCGATCTCGTCGCTGCGGCCCAGCACGGCCGAGGCGTGGGTGCTGACCAGGTCGAGCAGGATCTCGCGTTGCCGGGCCTCGGGGAGCGATCCCAGCTCGCCCGCCAGTCCGGTGGTCCGCACCGGTTTGCGGGCGCTCGCCAGCGCACGCAGCACCGGCTGGTCGCCCAGTGCGGACACCTTGAGCCGGGCCGCGACCACCGCCGGTTCCGCGGTGTCCAGGCCCCCGTCGAACAGCCCCAGTCCGTAGTCGGTCGCCATCGGCAGCAGCCCCGCGCGGGCGAAGCGTTCACCGTCGGCCTCGGACATCTGCCCGGTCAGCCCGCTGGTCTCGGCCCAGTAGCCCCAGGCCAGCGACACCCCCGGCAGACCCAGGGCGCGCCGGTACGCGGCCAGGCCGTCGAGGTAGGCGTTCGCCGCCGCGTAGTTCGCCTGCCCTGCCGCGCCGAGCGTGCCGGCGGCCGAGGAGAAGAGGACGAACGCCGTCAGGTCCCGCCCCCGGGTGAGTTCGTGCAGGTTCCACGCCGCCCGGGCCTTGGGCTCCCAGACCGCGGCGAGACGCTCGGGGGTCAGGGACTCCACGACGCCGTCGTCGAGCACGCCGGCGGCGTGGACGACCGCGGTCAGCGGGTGTGCGGCCGGGATCGAGTCCAGGACGGCCGCCAGCGCGTCCCGGTCCGCCACGTCACAGGCGGCCACGGTCACCTCCGCGCCCAGCCCCTCCAACTCCTCGCGCAACGCCGCCCCGCCACCACTACGGCTGACCAGCACCAGATGCCGCACACCCCGCTCGGCCACCAGATGCCGGGCCACGTGGCCCCCCAGCGTCCCCGTACCACCGGTGATCAGCACGGTGCCGGCCGCATCGAGATCCGCGGGAACAGTGAGAACGATCTTCCCCACGTGAGCGGCCCGGCTCATGAACCGGAAGGCGTCCCGCGCGCGGCGGACGTCCCAGGTGGTGAGCGGCGGCAGACGCAGCTCGCCCGCGCCGAGCAGCCGGACGGTCTCGGCCAGGATCTCCGCCAGCCGCTCCGGTCCCGCGTCGGCCAGGTCGAAGGCCAGCACGCCGGTTCGGACGTCGGCCTTGCCCATCTCCACGAACCGCCCGCCGGACGCGAGCAACCGCAGGGAGGCGTCCAGGAACTCGCCGGACAGCGAGTTCAGCACCACGTCCATGGGCGGGAACTTCTGCTCGAACTCCAGGGTCCGGGACGAGGCGATGTGGTCCTCGTCCAGCCCCAGGGCGCGCAGCGCGTCCCACTTGCCCGGGCTGGCGGTCGCGTGGACGTCCGCGCCCCAGAGCCGCGCGAGCTGGACCGCCGCCATGCCGACGCCGCCGGACCCGGCGTGGATCAGGACCCGGTCACCGGCCTTCAGCCCGCCCAGGTCACGCAGGCCGTACCAGGCGGTCATGAACGCGATCGGCACCGTGGCGGCCTGGGTGAACGTCCACTCGTCGGGGATGCGCACCAGCACCCGGTGGTCGGCGACGGCCACCCGGCCGAACGCGCCGGGCAGCAGCCCGGCGACCCGGTCACCCGGCCGCAGCCCGGTGACCTCGGCGCCGACCTCGGTGACGACGCCCGCGCCCTCGCTGCCGAGCAGCGCCTCGCCGGGGTAGACGCGGAGGGCGATCAGCACGTCCCGGAAGTTCAGGCCGGCCGCCCGCACGGCGACGCGCACCTCCCGGGGCCCGAGCGGGGCCTGCTCGTACGGCAGGAAGGCGAGGTCGTCCAGGCTGCCCGTGACCGCCTGCGTCAGCCGTCCGTCGAACGCCTCCTCCGGTGCGGAGCGCACGAGCCGGGGCACGTAGACGGCCCCCCGGCGCACCGCCACCTGGTCCTCGTCGCCGACCGACAGGCCGTCGGGCAGTTCGTCGGCGTCCACGAGCACGAACCGGCCGGGGTGCTCGGACTGCGCGGACCGGACCAGGCCCCAGACGGCCGAGGCTTCCGGGTCGCTCACCGCGTCGCCGGGAACGACGGCGACCGCGCCCTGCGTGCGCACCACGAGCCGTTCGCCGGGCCCGGCCAGGAAGTCCTGGACGGCCCTCAGCGCCTCGGCGACCGAGCCGGGCGAGACGACGGCGTCGCCGAGCGTGCCTTCGCCGGGGGGCAGCGGAATCCATTCGAGGGCGTACAGCGGGCCGCGTTCGGCCATCGGACGGGTGGTCAGCGCCTCGATGGTCGCCACGGGCTCGCCGGACCGGTCCGCCAGCTGGACGGCGTACGTACCGGGACGCACCACCGTCAGCCGCACCCGCGCGGACGTCACGCCGGTGCGGTGGACCGCGATCCCGCCCAGGGAGAACGGCAGCCGCACGTCGCCCTCCGTACCGGACAGCAGCGCCAGCGGTTGCAGGGCGGCGTCCAGCAGGGCCGGATGGACGGAGAACCGGGCCGCGTCCGGCACGGTGACCTCGGCGAACACCTCATCGCCGCGGCGCCACACCGCCTGCACGGCCTGGAACGCCGGCCCGTACTCGTAGCCCGCCGCGGCGAGCGTGTCGTAGAGCCCGGTGACCGGTTCCGCGCCGGCCGGCGGCCATTGCGTCAGTTCCTGCCCGGCCACGGCCCGCCCGACCACAGGCTGCCCGCTCACCGTGGCGGTGGCGTGCCGCACCCAGCCGTCCGTACGGGACCGGACGTCGACCGTGCGGCGGTCGGTCCCGTCCGGCTCGCCCACGACGACCTGCAGGTCCACCGCGCCGTCCGGGGGCAGCACCAGCGGCGCCTCCAGGACCAGTTCCTCCACTGCCGCCCCGGCCGCGTGCACCACCAGTTCCACGAACGCCGTCGCGGGCAGCAGCACCGTCCCCAGGACGGAGTGGTCGGCGAGCCAGGGGTGGGTGGCCAGGGAGAGCCGTCCCGTCAGGACCCGCTGCTCGCCCACCTCGACAGCGGCGCCGAGCAGCGGGTGGTCCACCGGGTCGAGCCCGGCCGCGGACACGTCTCCCGCGCCTCCGGCGAGCCAGAACCGCGTCCGCTGGAAGGGGTAGGTGGGCAGCGTCACCGGCTCCGCTTCGGGGATCGGCCACCGCACCGGCACGCCCGCGACGAACAGCCGCGCCGCGGCGGCCAGGAACTCGGCCGGGGTGCCGTGGTCGCGGCGCAGCGTCCCGGTCACCACACCCGCCTCGTGCTCCTCCAGCGCGGGCGTGAGCACCGGGTGCGGGCTGATCTCGACGAAGACGGGGTCGTTGCCCGAGGCGAGCAGCAGCCGGGTGGTCCGGTCGAACAGCACGGGTTCGCGGAGGTTGCGGTACCAGTAGTCGGCGTCGAGGGCGGAGGTGTCGATCTGCTCGCCGGTCACCGTCGAGTAGAACGGGATCACCGC
>NZ_JBEXWT010000185.1:0-5201 GCF_040629945.1 Kitasatospora sp. NPDC005856
GCAGGGCCTCTCCGATCTTGCCGGTGCCCAGGAAGGCGATCTTCTGTCCGTGCGCCGCGCTGCTGCCCATGGTCCGCTCCTTGCCTCGGTACTGCTGCTGCGGGCGCCGAGCCGCTCCATCAGCTCGGTGGCGATCCGCCGCGCCGTCCGCGGCGAGACGCCCAGCCGCTTGGCGATCGCCTCGTCGGTGTGCCCCTCGGAGAGCAGCCGCAGGGCGGCCGACTCCTGGCCGCTGAGGCCCCGGGAGTCGCGCACGGCCGGGCCCCCGAGGGGCTGCGCGGTGCCCCAGACGTTCTCGAACAGTGCGCAGAGGGCCGTCAGCGTGCCGTGGCCGGTCAGCACCACGGCGGCCGCCGCCGTGTCCTCGCTGTTCACCGGGATGACGGCGGTGGCACGGTCGACCACGATCATCCGCGTCGGCAGCGACGGCACGACCCGCACCTGTCCGCCCCGCGCGGCGAGCCACCCGGTGTACGCGACGGTCGGCGCGCTGTTGCACACACTGTCGAGGTAGACGGTACGGATCTTCACACCGCGCCCGAGCAACTCCTCGTCGAGCGGGCGGGCCGCCTCGATGCTCTCCGGCGTGTGGCCGCCGTCCGGGGCGAAGGTCATCACCTCGTCCTTCACCTCGCGGGTGAGGGACGCCAGCCGGTCGCGGATCGCGTCCAGGCCGACCAGGTGCTCGACCCCGGAGTGCGCGGCGGCCGGGCGGAGGTCCGAGAAGTCGGCGATGAGCTGTGCCGCCGCGACGCGGGAGGCTTCGATCCGCTGCTGCTGGACGGCCAGTTCGGCCTGCTGGCGGGCCATCAGGAGCTCCATGCCGACGTCGGGCGAGACCGCGCGCAGGGCTCCCTCCCGCTCGTGCGAGGGCCGGACCAGGGCGAGCTCGCTGAGGGTGTCCAGCGCCGAGCGCACCTGCGCCTCGGGCAGTCCGACCGCTGCGCAGATCCCGGCCACGCCGTCCTGAGGACGGGCCAGCATGGCCCGGTACACGGTCTCCGAAGTCGCGTCCAACCCCAGAATTGCCAGCATTCCTACCCCCCGGTAGCAGTACTGCGAACGATGCGCGCATGATCATCGCACGACGATCCGGAACCGGACCAGGGGTGTGCGTGGACCGTTCCGGCCATGGCCCGAACCGTCCCGGTCGATCCCCTGTGCGCCGTTCGCGCGGCCTGGGAGTGTCGTTCGCATGTATCTGATCCACGTTCACCTGCGCTCCCCGGACCGAGCGTCGCTGCCCGACGGGGTCGCCGACCTCGTCCGGTCCGTGGCGACCCCCGCGGACCGACTGGAGCACGTCGCCGTCCACCCGCACGCCGTCCCCGACCCGGTGCTCGGCCTGTACCTCCTCGCCGACGGCCTCGCCGACGCCGAGTCCCGTGCCGCCGCGCTCTGCGAACGGACCGTGGCGTCCGCCGCACCGCTGCACGGCTGGCACGTGGCCCGGGCCGGCGCCCCGCTCGTCTCCCCGTTCTACGAGCTGGAACTGTCCCGATCCGGCCCCGCTGGACGGAACCGGCAGGGGACGTTTCCGTCCAGCTGACATGCCTTCCCTCCGCCCCGGGCCTCGGCGAAAGTGGTGATCGCCGGCCGGGAGCACCGATCGGCAAGGCCACCAGGACGAAGCGTCACCGCGGGACGCACGGTCCGGCCGTCTTTCCCCGCCCCGCCCCGCCCCGTCTCCGTCGAAGGACCCCACCATGCTGCGCACCCGTCTCGCCAAGGCCGCCGCGGTCGTCGCCCTCGCGCTCGCTGCCGCTCTGCCCGCCGCCGTCCTGTCCGTCGCCGGACACTCGACCGCCTCCGTCTCCCGCGTCGAGGCCGCCGACGTGCACGACGACAACATGATCTGGCAGTAGCCGGCACTGCCGTGGGTGCCCACGACCGGCTGCTCCTGCAGGGCAGCCGTCGCCGCCCGCCCCGGCAGCGGCCCCGCCCCGTCGCCTGACCCGCGGGCCGTACCTCCACCCCTGCACCACGCCTGTCCAAGCCATGCCCGAAACAGGAGAACCCACCATGCGCAAGCGCTCCGTCCGTTCACTGCTCACCGCCGCCTTCGCCACCGCCGCCGTCACGCCCGTCCTCATGCTGACGGGAGCCCAGATCGCCTCCGCCAGCGTCGGGTCGAACATCGTCGGCATAGCCGAGGCCAACCTCGGCCACGGCGCCTGCGACACCAACAGCGCCGGCGGCAGCGGCTACTACGGCAGCTGCGGCGAGAGCTGGTGCGCCGACTTCGCCCGGTGGGTCTGGGCACAGAACGGCGTCAACGTCTCGGGGCTGACCGCCGGGGCCGGCAGCTTCGCGCAGTACGGCTCCGGTATGCACTCGACGCCCCGGGTCGGTGACGCCGCCGTCTTCAACTACGACGGCAACGGCTACGCGGAGCACGTCTCGCTGGTCGTCGCGGTCAACTCCGACGGGACCGTCAGCACCATCGGCGGCAACCAGGGCAACAGCCAGGTCACCCGAGGCACCATCAGCGCCGGCGGGATGTACGGGTCGAAGCACGTCAGCGGCTACGTGTCGCCGATCGGCGGCCGTGGGTCCTCCGCCGGTACGGAGTCGGGTGGGGCGAATCGGGTGCGGTGGGCGGATTTCGACGGTGACGGCCGTGCCGACTACGTCATCGTGAACGACAACGGTTCGGTGCGGGTGTTCCTGAACAAGGGCGGTGACGGTCACGGTGGTTGGAGTGACCTGGGTCAGGTCGCGACCGGGATGACCAGTGACCGCGGCCGGGTCCGTTTCGCCGACTACGACGGTGACGGGCGTGCCGACTACATCCTGATCAACGGCGACGGTTCGGTGCGGGTGTTCCTGAACAAGGGCGGTGACGGCCACGGCGGCTGGAGCGACCTCGGTCAGGTCGCGACCGGTCTCACGGCGAACCCGGCGCAGGTGACGTTCGCGGACTTCGACGGTGACGGCCGTACCGACTACGTGATCACCCAGGCCGACGGTGCGGTGGGTGTCTTCCGCAACAACGGCATCGGCAGCTGGAGCGATCTCGGCAAGGTCGCCGGCGGTGTCACCAGTGACAGCAGTCGGATCAAGTGGGCCGACATCGACGGTGACGGTCGTGCCGACTACAACGTCGTCAACCCCGACGGCAGCATCACCAGCTACGTCAACCACGGTGGCGACACCGGCGGTAGCTGGACGCTCCGTTCGAAGATCACCACCGGTGTCACCAGCAACCAGAACACCCTCGACCTCGCCGACATCAGCGGCGACGGCCGTGCGGACTACCTCGTCACCACCGGCCCGACCACCGCCTTCCTCAACAACGGCGGGGACGACCAGAACAACCCCGGCTGGATCAACTACGGCCAGATCGCCGCCGGCGCCTGAACCTCGACCGGAAGACAGGGAAGGAATCCCGTGAAGCGTCCCACCACACTCGCTTTGGCCGCGGTGACCGCCGTTGCCGCACTCGCCGCCACGGCCCCCACGGCGTCCGCCGCCGCGCCGACGCCCGCCCCCGTGCTGCGGGTGATGCCGCTCGGCGACTCGATCACCGCCGGGTGGCGGAGCACCTCCGACGCCGGGTACCGCGGACCACTCGTCGACCTGGTGGCCCAGCAGAACCGCTACACCGTCGACCTGGTGGGCTCGCGCGGAAACGGCGCGGTGGCCGACCCGGACAACGAGGGCCACAGCGGCTCCATGGTCGACGACATCCTGGCCGGAGTCGACGGATGGCTGGCCGCCGCGCAGCCGGACGTCGTACTGCTCCACATCGGCATCAACGACCTGGACCGGGGTTCCGACAAGGCACACGCCGCGGACCGGACGTCGGCGCTGATCGACCGGATCCTGGCCGACCGGCCGGGCGTGACCGTCCTCGTCATGGGCCTGATCCCGACCACGCCGAATCTGACCGCCCAGGTGGCGGACTACAACGATGTTCTGAGCCGAGCCGTCCTCGCGAAGCAGGCCCAGGGCCGCAAGGTCCGTTACACCGCTGCGCCCGCTCTGACCTCGGCCGAGATGGCCGACGGGCTGCACCCCGACGACCTGGGCTACCAGCGGTTGGCCCAGACCTTCGACCAGGCCCTGGACCGGGCCTTCACGGACGGTCTGGCCGCTCCGGCCCCGGTGCACCACTCCGGTACGGAGTCGGGTGGGGCGGGCCGGGTGCGGTGGGCCGACTTCGACGGTGACGGGCGTGCCGACTACATCCTGATCAACGGCGACGGTTCGGTGCGGGTGTTCCTGAACAAGGGTGGTGACGGCCATGGTGGTTGGAGCGACCTGGGTCAGGTTGCCAGCGGGATGACCAGTGACCGCGGCCGGGTCCGTTTCGCCGACTTCGACGGTGACGGGCGTGCCGACTACATCCTGATCAACGGCGACGGTTCGGTGCGGGTGTTCCTGAACAAGGGTGGTGACGGTCACGGTGGTTGGAGCGACCTGGGAAAGGTCGCCACCGGACTCACCGCCGACTCCGCTCAGGTCACCTTCGCCGACTTCGACGGCGACGGCCGCACCGACTACCTCATCACCCAGGCCGACGGCGCCGTGGGCGCGTTCCTCAATCGCGGTGGCGACGGCCATGGCGGCTGGATCGACGACGGCCGGATCGCCGGCGGTCTCACCTCCGACCGGAGCCGCGTCCGTTTCGCCGACTTCGACGGTGACGGCCGCGCCGACTACAACGTCATCAACCCCGACGGATCCATCACCACGTTCCTCAACAAGGGTGGCGACGGCCACGGCGGCTGGACCGACGGCGGCAGGACGGCGACCGGGCTCACCACCGATCAGAGCACGGTGGCGCTGGCGGACATCAACGCCGACGCCCATGCCGACTACCTCGTGACCACCGGCCCCACCACCGCCTTCCTCAACAACGGCGGCGACGGCCACGGCGGCTGGATCGACGACGGCCGGATCGCGGCAGGTGCCTGAGCAGACGTCGGGTCATTGACCGACTGCGTGGCGCGATGCGCCGGCGGTGGTTTTCGCGGCAAGGATGTCCGCGAAGACCACCGCCGTGCGTGTTTGCGCGTACTGCTCACACTGCGTGTGTTCATCCGCCGCGCGGCCCCGCGCTACCGCTGGGATGGCCGCTCCACCACCAGGCGCCTGGAGCAGCGCCTACTACCGGGCGCCCTTGATGGTGGGCTGCGTCTTCTGGTTGTAGATCTCCTTGCCGTCCGCGTTGTAGGCGTGGACGTAGGGGGCCGGGG
>NZ_JBEXWT010000186.1:0-5148 GCF_040629945.1 Kitasatospora sp. NPDC005856
TCCTCGCCGATCAGCCGCTCGCGCGGGACCCGCACACCGTCGAAGTGCAGCTGTGCGGTCGGCGAGGAGCGCATGCCCATCTTGTGCTCCGGCGCGGCCGCGAGCCGCGGCGCGGCGTCCACCTGGTAGCCGCCTCCCTGACCGGCCCGGTCGTACGCCGAGCCGGGCAGCTTGTCCCCGTACCGCTGGTGCACCAGTTGCTGGTACGCGGCAAGGGTGACCCCGCCCGCGCCCACCGAGCGCCGGGCCTCGTCGTCCAGCGGCAGCACCCGGCCGTCGCGCAGCACGTACCAGGCGTTGACCTGCGGCTCGCGGAAGGCGGTGCCGCCGCCGGTGCCCGCCGCCTTCGCCGCGTAGTCGCTCTCGTCGCCGCCCGAGGCGATGTTGACCACCTTCCAGGCCCCGTCCTGCCGCACGGTCCAGACCGAGGCGCTCTGCCCGTCCGCCGCGACCACCTTGCTGGCGGTGAACTCGGCCTTCGCCACCGGTGCGCCCGGGGTGCCGGCCACGAAGCCGGGGTCCAGCAGGTACACCGGCACGGTGTCGCCGGCCAGCCGCGGCGCGGCCGCGCCCGCCGCCCGGGCCTCCTCGGCGGCGCCGATGGTCAGCTGCTGCGTCGGCGGCACGCCCTTGCGGGCGAAGAAGTGGCCGACCTTGTCGAGGACGGCCGGGTCCTGGACCGCGCTGCGGGCCTGCGCCAGTTCGGCGGCGGGCACCGGGGCCGGGGCGGACGGGGAGTCCGCGTGCGCGGCCGGGGCGAGCGCCAGCGCGAGACCCGCGGTGAGCAGGGCGGTGACGGCCGCGGAGGTGGCGGAGGTGAAGGTGGCCCGACGGCGGCTCGTGGTCTCGGTCATGGTCGTCCTCACGCGCCAATCCGGTACAGGGAGTGGGTCCACGAGAACGTGTCGTTGTTCACGTAGTACCAGTAATCCGCCCAGTTGTAGCGGTAGTTGGAGGGCCACGGGTCACCCCAGTAGACCCAGTTGTTCCCGGTGTCGTAGCCGTACAGGACGTGCATGTGGCCGCCGCCCGAGCTCCACTGGATGCGCGTCTCGATCGGGCGGTTGGCGTTCACCTCGGACTGCACGGTGCCGTAGTTCAGGTACCCGCTGACGTACGAGCCCGGGTTGATGCCGACCCGGTTCAGCCCGTTCTGCACGTCGCCCAGCGTGGCCTGGCTGTTGGGGCAGCCGGAGTCGACGGCGCGGCCGAACGCGGCGTTGCAGAACTGGTTCTGGCTGTAGTTGTAGCCGTACCAGGTGGCGATGGTGTTCCCGCTCGCCGCCCAGCACCAGTTGGTCTGCTGTTGCTGCTGCATGGTGATGTTGAGCTTCTTGTACGTGCCGGCCAGGTCGGCCGTGCTGCCGGGCGCGGCGGCCTGGCGGACCTGGTGCGCGGCCCGGTCCTGGGCCGGGCCGTGGGCCTGGTACCGGGCCGGCTGACCGGCCGGGGCGGCGATCGCGGGCGCGGCCACCGCGGCGGTGAGCGCCGGGCCCAGCACACCGAGGGCGAGCAGCGAGACCGCGCGGCGCAACCGTATCCGTGGAACTGGCATGGGGGAGGTGCCTCCTTGCACGAGTGGAGCGAGGTGCTGTGTGGGGGCGCGGTCCGGATCGCGCCCCGAGCATCGCGCCTCGCCAGGTACGGGTCAACGGGCCTCGGCGGGGCCCGGACCGGGGTGTGAACGGGCGGACGCGGATGTGAACGACACCCCGGAAACCCCAGCGCAGCAGGCCCGGACCGGTGACAAACCGCCGCATCGATGTGAATATTCACGGTCAAACGGCGGCCCCTCCGAGCCGCCCGCGCCGGACCGCCCGCCCCAGGAGGCCGCCATCCACAGGAGCGACCCAGCCGACCTCGCCGCCGCCCTGCGCACCGGCCCCTTCCACCTCGCCCTGCGCACCGCGATCTCCGCCCGGGGCCTCGCCCTCCACCGCGTCCGCCGCCACCTCGCCCTGCGCGGCGTCAACGTCGGCCTCACCAGCCTCAGTTACTGGCAGCAGGGCCGCCGCCGCCCGGAACGCGCCGAGTCACTGCGCGCCGTCGCCGCCCTGGAGGAGGTCCTCGACCTGCCCGAGCACTCCCTGACTCGGCTGCTCGGCCCCCGCCGCGCCGCCGACCCCGCCCCGGCCGGACCGCCCGTACGCCCTTACCGCGACCTCATCTCACCGGCCGGAGCCGTCGACGGACTGCTCGCCACCCTCGCCGGCCCGCGCGACACCGGGCTGCACACCATCACCCACATCGAACGCATCCGGGTCGGCCCCGACCGCCGGCTCGCCCGCCGCGACTCCCAGCACGCCCTGCGCGCCCACCGCGACGGCATCGACCGCTACCTCGCCCTCTACCAGGGCGACCCGGGCAGCGACATCACCCGCGTCGGCGTCCGCGCCGAGGAGAACTGCCGCCCCGGCCGCATCCGCCGCGACCAGGCCCACCACCTGCTCGCCGCCGAACTCCTCCTCGACCGCCGCCTGCGCACCGGCGACACCCACCTGCTCGGCTACGGCTTCGACGAGGCCCCCTCCCCCGAGCCCAGCTGCGAATACGTCCGCGGCTTCAACTCCGGCGCCGGCCAGTACGTCCTCCAGATCACCTTCCACCCCGCCGCCCTCCCCGTCCGCTGCCACCGCTTCGCCCTCCACTCCCCCGGCGCCGCCCCGTACGAGACCGAGGAACTCACCCTCGACGGCCACCACTGCGTCCACCTGGTCGCCACGGCACTGCGGCCGTGCCTGCTGGGAATCCGCTGGGACTGGGAGTGACGACCGGGGTGGCCCGGGTGGCCGGCGGGGCACCCCCGCCGGCCTGAGCGCCCGCTAGGCGACCGTCGCGCCCAGCTTCTCGGCCAGCGCCGCCGGATCGGTGGTCGGGGCGTCGCAGGCGAAGTGCCGGCAGACGTACGCCGCGGGCGCCCCGCCGACCAGCGGCCGGTCGGCCAGCAGCGGCACCTCGACCTCCCCGGCCTCCCCGGTCTCCCCGGGCGCGCCGACCGCGACCACCGCACCCGGCGCCGTCCCGAGCAGCGCGGCCCGTCGCAGCGCCGCGGTGGCGGGATCGCCGTCCGGGCCGATCACGGCGACCTCGCGCGGCCCGTCGAGCAGGGCCTCCGCGACGGCGAGTCCCCAGCCGATGAACCGCGGCGCCCGGCCGGCGAGCGCGCCGACCACGCCGAGGGCCCGCTCGGCGGCCGTACGGTGCCGGTCGGAGCCGGTGTACGCGGCGTACGTGAGCAGGGCGCCGGCGGCGGCCGTCCAGCCGGACGGGGTGGCGTTGTCGGTCGGGTCCTGGGGGCGGCGGATCAGTTCCTCGGCGTCGTCGGCGGTGTCGTAGAGCGCCCCGGAGGCCTCGTCGGTGAAGTGCTTGAGCACGGTGTCGAGCAGGCCGCCCGCCAACTGGAGCCAGGAGGACTCGCCGGTGACGGCGTACAGCGCGAGGAAGCCCTCGGCGGTGTCCGCGTAGTCCTCCAGCACGCCGGCGTTGGCACCGGCCCGGCCGTCCCGGGAGGTGCGCAGCAGCCGGCCGTCCGGGGTGAGGTGCACGGCGAGCAGCAGGTCGGCGGCGCGTTCGGCGGCCTCGACCAGGTCGGGGCGGTCCAGCAGCGCGCCGGTCTCGGCGAGCGCGGCGACGGCCAGGCCGTTCCAGGCGGCGACCACCTTGTCGTCCCGGGCCGGGGCGGGGCGGGCCGACCGGGCCTCGGCCATCCGTGCCCGGATCGCCTCGTACTCGGCGAAGTCCTCGGGGTCGGCGAGGAGTTGGAGCACCGAGGTGCCGTGTTCGAAGGTGCCCTCGGCGGTGACGGTGAACAGCCGGGCGGCGGTGGCCGCGTCGGCGGGGCCGAGCAGGTCGACCAACTGGCCGGGCTCCCACACGTAGTAGGCGCCCTCGGCGGACTGCCCGGTCTCCTCGTCGAGGCTGTCGGCGTCCAGCGCGGAGGCGAACGCGCCCTCGGGCGTGCGGAGTTCGCGCAGCAGGAAGTCCGCGGTGGACAGCGCGACCCGGCGGGCGAGGGCCGAGCCGGTGGCCCGCCACAGGTGCAGGTAGGCGCGCAGCAGCAGGGCGTTGTCGTACAGCATCTTCTCGAAGTGCGGCACCACCCAGCCGGCGTCCACCGCGTACCGGGCGAAGCCGCCGCCGAGCTGGTCGTGGATGCCGCCGCGGGCCATCGCCTCGCCGGTGCGGACGGCCATCTCCAGGGCCGCCTCCGAACGAGTCCTGGCGTGGTGGCGCAGCAGGAACTCCAGCACCATGGCCGGCGGGAACTTGGGCGCGCCGCCGAAGCCGCCGCGGCTCTGGTCGAAGTCCCGGCTGAGGGTCACCAGTGCCTGGTGCAGGTCCGCCTCGCCGGGCGGGTGGTGGGCGCCGGCGGAGTAGACGGCTGCCCGCTCGGCCAGGTCGGCCCGGATCCGCCCGGCGACCTCCCCGACCTCCGCCCGCCGGTCCCGCCAGGCGGCCTCCACACCCTCCAGCACCTGCCGGAAGGACGGCATCCCGTGCCGGGGCTGCGGCGGGAAGTAGGTGCCGAAGTAGAACGGCTCCTTGTCGGGCGTGAGGAACACCGTCATCGGCCACCCGCCCTGCCCGGTCGCCGCCTGCACCGCCTCCATGTACACGGCGTCGACGTCCGGCCGCTCCTCCCGGTCCACCTTGACCGCGACGAACCGCTCGTTGAGGTACTCGGCGAGCCCGGCGTCCTCGAAGCTCTCGTGCGCCATGACGTGGCACCAGTGGCAGGCGGCGTAGCCGACCGACAGCAGGACGGGGACACCGCGCCGCTCCGCCTCCGCGAAGGCCTCGGGCCCCCAGGGCCACCAGTCCACGGGGTTGTCGGCGTGCTGGAGCAGGTACGGCGAGGTCGCGTCCGCGAGACGGTTCGGCATGCCCCCATCCTCGCGCATCCGGCGGCCGGGGCGCGGTAGGTCAGGCCGGTCCACGGCGACCGGCGCCTGCCGCCCGGGCGCCTCGATCCGCGCCGGCGGCTCGACCGGCCGCTCGGGATCCCACGAAGCCGAACGGCCCGCCGGGCGGCCGCGGCGAAGGCGGGCCCCCGCGGGGGCCGGCCGTCGACTCACACCATAGGGGCCGACCGCGGGGCGACGGAGTAGGCCATGATTAAAAGGCGGTTAAACGACATTGGCACGAAAC
>NZ_JBEXWT010000187.1:0-4887 GCF_040629945.1 Kitasatospora sp. NPDC005856
GGTGCGGGGCTGGCTGGTGTGGTGGCGCGGTACGGGGTGACGCATGCGACGTTGCCGCCGGCGGTGTTGGGTGTGTTGGCGTCGGAGGATCTGGCGTCGGTGCGGGTGTTGGTGTCGGCGGGTGAGGCGCTGGGTGCGGAGCTGGTGGAGCGGTTCGCGGTCGGTCGTCGGTTCGTGAACGCGTACGGTCCGACGGAGGTGACGGTGTGCGCGACGATGACGGGTGCTCTGGTGTCCGGGGATCCGTCGATCGGTGGGCCGAATCCGAATGTGCGGGTGTATGTGCTCGACGAGTTCCTGTCGCCGGTGGCGCCTGGGGTTGTGGGTGAGTTGTATGTGGCGGGCGCGGGTCTGGCGCGTGGCTACCTGGGTCGTGCGGGGCTGACGGCGGAGCGGTTCGTCGCGAATCCGTTCGGTGCTGCGGGTGGGCGTCTGTACCGCACGGGTGATCTGGCGCGTTGGACCGTGGACGGACAGTTGGTGTTCGGCGGTCGTGTGGATGACCAGGTGAAGATCCGTGGCTTCCGGATCGAGCCGGGTGAGGTCCAGGCCGTGATCGCCGGGCACCCGCAGATCGCCCAGGCGGCGGTGATCGCCCGTGAGGACGTCCCCGGTGAGGTGCGCCTGGTGGCGTACGTCGTCGCCGAGGATCCGGAGGCGGTTGGCCTGCCGGAGCTGGTGAAGGCGTTTGCCGGGCAGCGGTTGCCGGAGTACATGGTGCCGTCGGCGGTGGTGGTGCTGGATGCCTTTCCACTGACGGTCAACGGCAAGGTCGACCGCCGTGCCCTGCCCGCCCCCGAGTACACGGCGGGCGTGGGCCGGGCAGCGGCCACCCCGCAGGAGAAGGCGCTGTGTGAGGCCTTCGCGGAGGTCCTGGGCCTGGAGAGCGTGGGCGTCGAGGACGACTTCTTCGCGCTGGGCGGCCACTCGCTGCTGGCGACCCGGCTGGTGAGCCGGGTGCGTGCCCTGCTGGACGTCGAGGCCGAGATCTCCGACGTCTTCGAGGCGCACACCCCGGCCGCGCTCGCCGCCCGCCTGGGTGGCGCCGAGCAGGCCCGCACCGCCCTGGTCGCCGGCGAGCGCCCCGAGCGGATCCCGCTTTCCTTCGCCCAGCAGCGCCTCTGGTTCCTCGGGCAGCTCGAGGGAAGTACCGCCGCCTACAACGCCCCGATCGTGCAGGGCCTGTCGGGCGAGGTGGACCATGCGCTGCTTGGTGCGGCGCTGCGGGACGTGCTCGGCCGCCACGAGGTGCTGCGCACGGTGATCGCGGTGGCCGACGGCCAGCCGTACCAGCAGGTCCTGGGCTTGGACGAGCTGGACTGGGAGCTTCGGCTGGTCGAGGTCGCCCCGGAGCAGTTGGCGGACGCGGTGGCCGAGGCGAGCGGATACGCCTTCGACCTGTCCGTCGACATCCCCTTCCGGGCCACCCTGATCGAGGCGGGTGCTCAGCGTGTGCTGGCGCTGGTTCTCCACCACATCGCCGCCGACGGCTGGTCGAAGAGCCCGCTGACCGGGGACCTCTTCGCTGCCTATGCGGCGCGCCGGGAGGGTCTGGCGCCCGAGTGGGTGCCGCTGCCGGTGCAGTACGCGGACTACGCGCTGTGGCAGCGCGAGCTGCTGGGCGGCGCGGACGATCCGGAGAGTCTGCTGTCCCGTCAGGTCGCCTACTGGCGTGAGGCGCTGGCCGGTGCTCCGGAGGAGTTGGAGCTGCCGTTCGACCGGCCGCGTCCGGCGGTGGCGAGTCATCGCGGTCATCGGGTGCCGCTCGATGTGTCGCCTGAACTGCACGCTCGGCTCGCCGAGTTGGCGCGGGCCGAGGGTGTCACCCTGTTCATGGTGCTGCAGGCCGCGCTCGCGGTGCTGTTCTCGCGCCTGGGTGCGGGGACGGACATTCCGATCGGTGCGGCGGTGGCCGGCCGTACGGACGAGGCGCTGGACGACCTGGTCGGGTTCTTCGTCAACACGCTGGTGATGCGGACCGACCTGTCCGGGGACCCGAGCTTCACGCAGGCGCTCTCGCGGGTGCGTGAGGCGGGGCTGGGGGCGTTCGCCCACCAGGACGTGCCGTTCGAGCGGCTGGTCGAGGAGCTGGCCCCCGCCCGCTCGCTGGCCCGCACCCCGCTCTTCCAGGTGCTGCTCGCGGTGCACAACCAGGGGCAGCTGTCGGCACAGCAGACCACGCGGTCGGCGGCGGACCTCGCGGACCCGAGTGCCGAGGAGGCTACGGCCGAGGCGTCGGTGTCGGTGTCGGTGGCGAAGTTCGACCTCGACGTCAGCGTGGCCGAGGTCTTCGACGCCGAGGGGCGGCCGGCCGGTCTGCGCGGTGGTGTGACCGCGGCGGCGGACCTGTTCGACGCGGTGTCCGTGGAGCTGCTGGTCGGCCGTTGGCTGCGGGTGCTGGAGGCGGTGGCCGCCGATCCGGGGCTGCGGCTGGGCGCGGTCGAGGTGCTGGACGAGGCCGAGCGCCGCCGGCTGCTGGTGGAGTGGAACGACACCGACGTCGAGGTGCCGGCCGGTACGGTGCTGGAGCTGTTCGAGGGGCAGGTGGCGCGGACGCCGGACGCGCCGGCGGTGGTGGCCGAAGGCGTCGAGCTGACCTATCGCGAGCTGGACGCGCGGGCGAACCGGGTGGCGCGGCTGCTGATCGGTCGGGGTGTCGGTCCGGAGTCGGTGGTCGCCGTGTGCATGGAGCGCGGTGCGGATCTGCTGGTGGCGTTGCTGGCGGTGTGGAAGGCCGGCGGCGCCTACCTGCCGGTGGACGTGGCGTACCCGGCCGAGCGGATCGCCTTCATGCTCGCCGACGCCAACGCGGTGCTGGTGCTGGGTGACAGTGCTGCCGGTTCGGTGGCGGTGGATGCCGCGACCGGGCAGGGCGTGGAGTGCCTGGTGCTCGACGGGCCCGCGGTCTCGGCTGAGTTGGCGGGGCTGGACGGCACGTCGCCGGCCACCGGCGCGCTGCCGGCCGGGCAGATGGCCTATGTGATGTACACCTCCGGTTCGACCGGTACGCCGAAGGGCGTGGTGGCGGCGCAGCGGGATGTGGCGGCGCTGGTGTCCGACCGTTGCTGGGGGCTGTCCGCCGGGGACCGGGTGCTGTTCCATGCGCCGCACGCGTTCGACGCCTCGACGTACGAGATCTGGGGTCCGCTGGCCGCGGGCGCCGCCGTGCTGGTGGCGCCGGCGCGCGAGGTGGACGCCGCGTGGCTGCGCGAGTTGGTGGCGTCGTGGCGGGTATCGCACGTCCATGTGACGGCGGGGCTGTTCCGCGTTCTGGCACAGGAGGACCCGGAGTGCTTCACCGGGGTGCGCGAGGTGCTGACCGGCGGCGACGTCGTCCCGGGCGGTGCGGTGCGGCGGGTGCTGGAGGCGTGCGACGGCGTAGTGGTGCGGCACCTGTACGGGCCGACGGAGGTGACGCTGTGCGCGACGCAGTTCGAGACGACTGCCGTCGCGGGCGATGTGCTGCCGCTGGGGCGCGGGTTGGACAACACCCGGGCCTACGTGCTGGACGAGTGGCTGTGCCCGGTGCCGGCGGGCGTCGTCGGTGAGCTGTACATCGGCGGAGCCGGCGTGGCACGGGGATACCTGGGACGCCCGGGTCTGTCGGCGGAGCGGTTCGTGGCGAATCCGTTCGGGGCGGTCGGTGGGCGGATGTACCGGACCGGTGACCGGGTTCGGTGGACCGCGGAGGGTCTGCTGGAGTTCGCGGGTCGTGCGGATGAGCAGGTGAAGGTCCGTGGTTTCCGGATCGAGCCGGGTGAGGTGCAGGCCGTGGTGGCCGGGCATGGGGGGGTCGCCCAGGCTCTGGTGCTGGTCCGCGAGGACGTGCCCGGGGACAGGCGGCTGGTGGCGTATGTGGTGCCGGCTGCTGGCGAGGGCGGGGAACTGGCGCAGGGTGTGCGGGAGTTCGTGGCGCGTCGGTTGCCGGAGTACATGGTGCCGTCGGCGGTGGTGGTGCTGGAGGCGCTGCCGCTGACGGCGAACGGCAAGGTGGACCGTCGGGCGTTGCCGGTGCCGCGGTATGCGGTGGGTGCGGGTCGGGGTCCGTCGACGTTGCAGGAGGAGATCCTCTGCCAGGCGTTCGCCGAGGTGTTGGGTCTGGAGGGTGTGGGGGTCGACGACGACTTCTTCATGCTGGGTGGTCATTCGCTGCTGGCGGTGTCGCTGGTGGAGAAGCTGCGCGGGCGTGGTGTGTCGGTGTCGGTGCGGGCGCTGTTCGAGACGCCGACGGTGGCCGGTCTGGTGGCGGTGGCGGGTCCGGAGCTGGTGGTGGTGCCGCCGAACGGGATCCCCGAGGGCGCTCGGGAGGTCACTCCGGAGATGCTGCCGCTGGTGGAGTTGTCCGCTGCGGAGCTGGAGCGGGTGGTCGCGAGCGTCGAGGGCGGCGCGGCGAACGTGGCGGATGTGTATCCGTTGGCGCCGCTGCAGGAGGGTCTGCTCTTCCACCACCTGCTGGGCTCCGACAGCGGTGAGGAGACCTATGTCTCCCCGACCGTGCTGGAGTTCGACTCGCGGGAGCGGCTGGACGCGTTCCTCGGGGCGATGCAACAGGTCGTCGACCGGCATGACATCTACCGCACCGCTGTGGTCTGGGAGGGCCTGCGCGAGCCGGTCCAGGTGGTGTGGCGTCACGCCGTGCTGCCGGTCACCGAGGTCCGGCTGGACCCGGCCGCCGAGAACCCTGCGGCGCGGCTGCTGGCGATGAACGGCGCCTCGATGGACATCGGCCGGGCGCCGATGATGGCGGCCCGGGTGGTGGCGGAGCCGGGGACCGAGCGGTGGCTCGCCGAGTTGCGGATCCATCACCTGGTCCAGGACCACACCGGTCTGGACGTGATGCTGGGCGAGGTGCGGGCGATCCTGGCGGGTCAGGCCGACACGCTGGCG
>NZ_JBEXWT010000188.1:0-4758 GCF_040629945.1 Kitasatospora sp. NPDC005856
TCGACGAGAACGACACCGTCCTGCACACCGAACTCGTCGCCGAAATCGCCGACGAGCCCAACTACGAGGCCGCACTCGCCGCCCTCAACTAACCACCCCCGCGAACTCCCACGTTCGCAACGGCCCGCCCCACCCCACCCCGCCCCGAAGACGGGACCGCGAGGGACGGGGCGGGCCACCTCGACGCGCCGACCGCCGTGACCGTCCGCTGCCGGAACGACCGCGCCGTCAGCGTGCGGCTCTGCGCCCCTTCCCGGCCCGACGAGGACCGCGTGCTGTACACCGTCGAAGCCTCCGCCCCGGGACTGGCCGCTCGTGTCGACGCGGTGGTCTCCTGGAACCAGGGGACGGGCCTGGCACCCTTCCTGGAGGCGCTGGCGACCGACTTCCGCGGCTGGGACGGGCAGCGGGTCTGGCAGACGGACAACCGCGACCTCACCGTCAGCGCGGTCTTCCGCTCCGGTGGTCACGTCGGGCTGACCTGGACTCTTCACCCGTGGAGAAGCGCGGCCGGTGGTTGGGAGGCATCCGTCACGACCTGGCTCGACGCCGGCGAGCAGCTGTCCGCCCTCGCGGTCGATGTCCGATGCCTCCTCACGGCGTGGCCGGGGCGCGCATGCCGAGCCACTGCTCGGCGCCCCAGGCCTCGAACCGCTCCACCTCGGTGAACCCCAGCCTCGCCGCCAGACGCATCGAGGCGGTGTTGGCGCTCTGGGTGGTGAGCACCACCGGCTCGCCGGGAAACGCGCCGGCGAGCCAGTCCAGTGCCGCCGCACACGCCTCCCCGGCGTACCCCGATCCCCACGCCCGCGGCAGGAACAGGTAGCCGAGGTCGATCCTGCCCTCGGCAGCCGGACGGGAGTGGCCCGTTGCCCTCCTGAGCAGGACCTGGCCGATCATCACCCCGTCGAGGTCGACGACGAAACTCCCGGGCCACCGCTCGGGCACCTCGGGCGTCTCGCGCTCCAGCTCGTCACGCGACCGGGGCCCACCGAGGTAGGCGTGTACCTGCGGGCAGGCAAGCAACTCGACGAACACCGCACGGTCACGGCCCTCGGGGGCGCGAAGCACGAGGCGCTCGGTCCTGATCGGCTCAGGCGGCCAGACCACGGATCCCAGATCTTCCATCCAGGCACGCTAACAGACGCTCGTACCACCCGGACGGCACACGCCCGGCTCCCCCAAGTCCCGCCCCCGGGACGGCAGCCACGGATTCCGGTCCGCCGCCCGGCAGGCGCCCGGTGCTCGGGCATCCGCCGGTGCCGCTTCCGCCCGCCGCGGGTGGGGCGCCCCGGTGGCCGGCGGTGGCACGGGCGGCATGGCCCACGCGGACGTCGCGGCCGTCTCCATGGCTGTGCACTGCGGCGCGGTGGTCACCGTGCTCGCGCTCCCGCCGTGTCGGGCGCCGACCGCTTGAGGCGCCGACGGGCGGCGGGAGCCCGCCGGCGCCTGCCGCGCTGCCGGGCTGCCGGGCTGCCAGGCTGCCAGGCTCAATTCGCCCAGAATGTACAGCGGTTGACCGCCATTCGCTCAGCCGGCCAGCGCTCCCCCTGGGGCGAGGGCGAGTTCGGCGAAGCGCTCCGCGATGAGGCGGTGGGCCTCCGGGGAGGGGTGGAGACCGTCCGGGAGCGGGTGGACGTCGTGGTCGGGCTCGCCGTAGAGGGCCAGGCCGTCCAGGTGGTGCAGGTGGTGGTCGCCGTCGGCGCGGCGGGCGGCGACGATGCGGGCCAGTTCGGCGCGGATGACGGTGAGGGTGAGCCGGCCGGCGGCGACCTCGGCGGGGTCGCCGGTGGCGCGGTAGCGCAGGGTGCCGTTGCTGAAGTCGGGGGCGAGCGGGCCCGGCACGGTTTCGTGGAGCGGGCAGAACACCGGGGAGACGACCAGCAGCGGTGTGGTCGGGTGGCCGTCCCGTACGGTGTCCAGGAAGCCGTGGACGGCCGGGGTGAAGGCGCGCAACCGCATCAGGTCGGCGTTCACCAGGTTGACGCCGAGCTTGAGGCTGATCAGGTCCGCGGGGGTGTCGCGGATGGTGCGGGCGGTGAAGGGGTCGAGCATGGCGCCGCCGCCGAAGCCGAGGTTGGTCAGGTCCAGGCCGGCGCCGCCGGCCACCAGGGCGGGCCAGGTGCCGGTGGGGTGGGCGGCGTTGGAACCGTGGCTGATCGAACTGCCGTGGTGCAGCCAGCGCTTGCGGGCGCCGGTCGGGATCGGCTCGATCGGGGCGTCGGTGTCGAGGGCGATCAGTTCGGTGGTCTCGGTGTGCGGGAGCCAGATCTCGACGGTCTTGTCCCGGTCCGGCAGGCCGGTGAACCGGGCACTGCCGGACGGCCCTTCGGTCACTTCGAAGCGGCCGGCGGCGAGGTCGACGGTGCACAGGTTGCCGCCGGGGACGGCGGTCTGCGCGGTGAGCCGGCCGTCCACCAGGAGGTCGTAGACGCCGTCCGGCACGTTCGGGACGCCCGGGTACGCGCGCTTGGTGGGGACGGTGTGCAGCGTGACGGTGGTGGCGCGGGTGCGGAAGACGAGCCGGACGCCGGAGGGCTGGGACTCGGCCATCGCGAGGTGCTCGTCGGGGATCCGTCGGCGGGCTTCGGCGGGCAGACGGTGCGGCAGCAGGCCGCGGGCGGTGCGTTCGAGGTCGAGATGGCCGTGGAGGAGGTCCTCGGTGACGGGGGTGGTGATCGTCGTCATGGTGCTGCCTTCGGTTCGTCGGGGCGGGCGGCGCGCGGTCGGAAAGCCCGTTCAGCCTGTCACGATCACCGTCCCCGCCGGACCCGAGGAGCCCGCAGGCTGTGGCGGGGAGCCCGTGGCGGCCAGTCGGCGGTGCTCCTGCGGACTGATGCCGCGCACCCGCTTGAAGGCCGCCGAGAGGGCGAAGGCGCTGCTGTAGCCGACCTTGCGGGCGGCGAAGGCGACCGTGCAGTCGGGCTCGCGCAGCAGGTCGGCGGCGACCGCCAGGCGCCAGCCCGCCAGGTACGCCATCGGCGGATCTCCTACCAGGGCGGTGAAGCGGCGGGCCAGGCCGGCCCGGGAGACCCCGACCCGCCGGGCCAGCTCGGCGACCGTCCAGGCGGTGGCCGGGTCGTCGTGCATCATCCTCAGCACCGGGCCGACCACCTGGTCGTGCTGGGCGCGGTACCAGGCGGGGGCACCGGAGTCGGGGGCGGCCAGCCAGGAGCGCAGCACGGAGACCACCAGGAGGTCCAGGACGCGGTCCAGGACGAGTTCCCGGCCGGGCTCGTTGCGCTCCGTCTCGGCGGCCAGCAGGTGCACCAGGGTGTCGTCGGCGCCGGAGCCGGCGGGGCGGACCAGCAGGGCGGGCAGGCAGCCGAGCAGCCGCCGGCCGATCTCGTGCCCGGCCTGGTAGGCGCAGGACAGCACCACCGAGGAGGTCCGGCCGCCCTCGTCGCCCCGGCCCCGGGTCCGGACGCCGGGCGCCATCACCTCGGAGCCGTCCACGCCGCCTTCGGTGCAGGCCCGGCCCGGGCCGACGATGACGTCCACCGGGGTGTCCGGGTCGTCCGCCACGGTGTACCGCTCCGGTCCGCGCACGATCGCCACGTCGCCGGGGCGCAGCAGCAGCGGAGTGCCGCGCTCGGGCAGGATCCAGGCGTCGCCGCGGACCGTCGTCACCACCGAGAGCGGAGCCCGGTCCTCGATCCGCAGCGACCAGGGCGGGGTGAGGACGGAGCGCAACAGGGACGCTCCCCGGGCCTTGGGGCCGCCGAGGAGTCCCGTCAGAGCATCCATTCCGTCAAGTGTAGACGGGGAGACATGATTTGACGCTCCGTCATTCGAGAGACTCTTGAGCACTGCTCGACGATCGGGCCCGGCCGCGCCGACCGGTCGGCGGCCCGGTGACCGGTCGACGGCCCGGTGACCGGACTCAGCCGCAGAGGGTGGCGAAGCCGTATCCGCGCGCCTTGAGCGTGGAGATGATCGTCGGCAGCGCCGCCACCGTCTGGGAGCGGTCGCCGCCCCCGTCGTGCAGCAGGATCACCGAACCGGGACGGACGTTGTTCAGCACCCGCGACCTGATCGCGGCCGTGCCGGGGCGGGACCAGTCCGCCGGGTCCACCGACCAGAGCACGACCTGTTTGCCGAGCGTGGCGGCCTTCGAGCGCACCGTGCTGTTGACCGCGCCGTACGGCGGGCGCAGGCAGCTCGGGGTGCGGCCGGTCTGCGCGCGGATGGCCTTGTCGGTGTCGGCCAGCTGCGCGTTGAGCGCGGCGGCGGAGAGCCTGCGCAGGTCGGCGTGGGACCAGGAGTGGTTCTGCACGCTGTGGCCCTGCTTGGCGACCTGCGCGGTCACCGAGGGGTGGGCGGCGACGTTCTGCCCGATCTCGAAGAAGGTCGCGCGCACCCCGTACTGGGAGAGCGTGGCCAGCACCTTGGGCGTGTAGGCGGGGCTGGGACCGTCGTCGAAGGTCAGGTAGACCACCTTGCCGCCCTTGGCGCCGGCCGCCTCCGCCTCGGCCGCCGGCAGGGCGACCGCCGTTCCCGCCGCCAGGGCGACGACCAGCGCGCCGATCGCGGTCCGGAGCCTGCCGACTGTCCTGCGCCTGACGGGTCGTACGGCCATGCCTGCCCCCTGCGGTCGGAACACCCGTGCGCAGCCAGTCTGCGCCCGGCGACCCGTCCGCCGCGACCCTCCGCCGGTCGCGAGCGAACGGAATCGGCCAGTCGGGCACGGGGGGCCGAGTGCCGAGCGCCGGGTGCCGCGGCCCGTGCGCCCGGTCCGCGGTACCGCGGACCGGGCGC